>NZ_VPBW01000090.1:0-1288 GCF_013418535.1 Acinetobacter sp. YH12137
ACAAAGTGGCTCCCACTGCTTGTATGCATGCGGTTTCAGGATCTATTTCACTCCCCTCACAGGGGTTCTTTTCGCCTTTCCCTCACGGTACTGGTTCACTATCGGTCAGTCAGGAGTATTTAGCCTTAGAGGATGGTCCCCCTATATTCAGACAAGGTTTCACGTGCCTCGCCCTACTCGACATCATCATATCAGCCCTTTCGTGTACAGGACTATCACCCACTATGGTTGCACTTCCCAGAGCATTCCACTAAAACTGATATGACTTAATGGGCTGTTCCCCTTTCGCTCGCCGCTACTGAGGGAATCTCAATTGATTTCTTTTCCTACGGATACTGAGATGTTTCACTTCTCCGCGTTCGCCTCATAAACCTATGTATTCAGTTTATGATACCGACCTTATAGCCGGTGGGTTTCCCCATTCAGACATCTCCGGATCACAGGATATTTGCCGCCTCCCCGGAGCTTTTCGCAGGCTATCACGTCTTTCTTCGCCTCTGACTGCCAAGGCATCCACCACATGCACTTAATTACTTGACTATACAACCCCAAACAGTCGTTCATCCCTACAAGTAGGATAAACAACATAATCAACCAATCACTCAGTTAATTACACAGTTAGAGTTTCGTGAACTTAATCACTGTACAGCTTCAATTAGATTCATATACCAAAACGCTTGATTCAGTTAATTTCGCTAGTTCTCATTCAATCACTTCAACAATCAATCTTGCGATCTCTTGTTTCCGCTCTTGTATGAGTATGAACAAATTATTTCAACTCAAATATATTCTGTTAATGATTTAATGCATCCTCGTCGGACTGCATTACTGTGATAAATCACAGAGATTATCAAGTGGTGCGTATCTTAACGCTTCTACTTGTTAATCTCTAGGATCTAAACACTTGATCGCTTAGGAACTAAACATTCACGCTACTGTATGATCACATACTGCGCGAAGCGTAGCTTCTTGCTTAAATTTCAAGGAAAAACGTTGTTTTTCTGGTCTTGAAATTTGGTGGAGACTAGGAGAGTCGAACTCCTGACCTCCTGCGTGCAAAGCAGGCGCTCTACCAACTAAGCTAAGTCCCCAGCTTATCAATAAGTCAATGTATCGTTCGTTCTGTTTGCTTCAGCACTTTCATGCTTCGTTAGTCAGATTTGGTGGGTCTGACAAGACTTGAACTTGTGACCCCACGCTTATCAAGCGTGTGCTCTAACCAACTGAGCTACAGACCCTCAGATACATCGTCATGAAGAACAACTTGTTGTGGATTCTTACCAATCGT
>NZ_VPBW01000091.1:0-1283 GCF_013418535.1 Acinetobacter sp. YH12137
CTCTATGCTGAGAGTTGATAGCAAGCCAGTTTACTGGTGAAGTGGCTGATACCATACTTCCAGGAAAAGTCTCTAAGCTTCAGTTACACTGGAATCGTACCCGAAACCGACACAGGTGGTCAGGTCGAGTAGACCAAAGCGCTTGAGAGAACTCTGCTGAAGGAACTAGGCAAAATGGTACCGTAACTTCGGGAGAAGGTACGCTGCCGGCGGTGATAGGACTTGCTCCTTGAGCTGTTGGCAGCCTCAGAAACCAGGCCGCTGCAACTGTTTATTAAAAACATAGCACTCTGCAAACACGAAAGTGGACGTATAGGGTGTGATGCCTGCCCGGTGCTGGAAGGTTAATTGATGGGGTTAGCGTAAGCGAAGCTCTTGATCGAAGCCCCAGTAAACGGCGGCCGTAACTATAACGGTCCTAAGGTAGCGAAATTCCTTGTCGGGTAAGTTCCGACCTGCACGAATGGCATAATGATGGCGGCGCTGTCTCCAGCAGAGGCTCAGTGAAATCGAATTCGCCGTGAAGATGCGGTGTACCCGCGGCTAGACGGAAAGACCCCGTGAACCTTTACTGCAGCTTGACATTGAACTTTGATCTTACTTGTGTAGGATAGGTGGGAGGCTTTGAAGTGGTGACGCTAGTTGCCATGGAGCCGTCCTTGAAATACCACCCTGGTAATATTGAGGTTCTAACTCTGCTCCCTGATCGGGAGCGAGGACCATGTCTGGTGGGTAGTTTGACTGGGGCGGTCTCCTCCTAAAGAGTAACGGAGGAGTACGAAGGTGCGCTCAGCGTGGTCGGAAATCACGCGTAGAGTATAAAGGCAAAAGCGCGCTTAACTGCGAGACCCACAAGTCGAGCAGGTACGAAAGTAGGTCTTAGTGATCCGGTGGTTCTGTATGGAAGGGCCATCGCTCAACGGATAAAAGGTACTCTGGGGATAACAGGCTGATACCGCCCAAGAGTTCATATCGACGGCGGTGTTTGGCACCTCGATGTCGGCTCATCTCATCCTGGGGCTGAAGCAGGTCCCAAGGGTATGGCTGTTCGCCATTTAAAGAGGTACGCGAGCTGGGTTTAGAACGTCGTGAGACAGTTCGGTCCCTATCTACCGTGGGCGCTGGAAATTTGAGAGGATCTGCTCCTAGTACGAGAGGACCAGAGTGGACGAACCTCTGGTGTACCGGTTGTGACGCCAGTCGCATCGCCGGGTAGCTATGTTCGGAAGGGATAACCGCTGAAAGCATCTAAGCGGGAAGCCTACCTCAAGATAAGATTTCCC
>NZ_VPBW01000092.1:0-1242 GCF_013418535.1 Acinetobacter sp. YH12137
AGTAAAATGTAGTAAAAATGAGTGTATGTAAATACGCTCATTTTTTTATGACTTTATCTGAAAATTTAGATTGCACCCTTCAACATTCTTTACCTTCACTTAGCCATTTTAGTGAATTTATTGATTTCAACTGGATTGAGGAAAGTCTGCATCAAACAGGTAAGGCATCAATTAGAAGAAGGAAGTTACCTGCTGAACATGTGGTGTGGCTTGTCATTGGACTCGCTTTATTTCGAAATCAACCTATCGGATATGTCGTAGAACAGCTAAAACTTGTATTTGGTACAACAGAATATTGTGTTCCTAGCGCAGTAGTACAAGCACGACAACGTTTAGGATCAGAACCTTTAAATGCGCTATTTTCTTTACTTAGCCAAGCCTGGTTTGAAGAATCTCAGCAGCAATACTCAAACTTTCACGGTCTGAGTGTGTGCGCTGTTGATGGTGTTGTTTGGTCTATGCCTTATACAGATGAGAATTTTGCACACTTTGGTTCATCTAAAGGAAAAACTGCTGATGCTCCTTATCCACAAGTGAGAGCAACCTGCTTAGTAAATACCGCGACCCATGAAATTATAGATGCTCAAATAGGTAGTATGGATCAAGGTGAACTCACACTGGCAAGCCAATTATCTCCTTGTTCACACAGTATTACCCTATTTGATCGAGCCTATTTCTCTGCAGATTTTCTCATCGGGTGGCAAAAACGTGCAGAAGAAAGTCATTGGCTTATGCGTGCAAAAGATAATTTACGGTATGAGATTGTGGAGCGTAATTCGCAACATGACTTTCATATTAGAATGCCGATATCAACAAGAGCTAAAAAACTTAATCCAGCCTTAGGAGACTATTGGGAGGCACGTCTCATTGAGGTTGAGCAGGCAGGTAAGATTAGACGTTATATCACTTCACTAATAGATTCAAAGAGATATCCATTATTAGCTTTAGCAAAACTCTATGCCCAGCGTTGGGAAATAGAAATGTGTTACCGAGAAATCAAGAGTAACTTACAGGAAGGGAAGCATTTAAGGAGTAAACAACCTGCCTTGATTTATCAAGAATTATGGGGAGTCTTTATTGCCTATAATATTCTAAGAAGACAAATGAAATATATGGCGCAACGTGCAAAAGTCAGTCCTTTGAGAATGAGCTTTCATATTACCTCTATTGCTATCCTTAACCTATTGAAGTTTGATTCTTTGGCTTCCGCAGGTAATTTGCCTAAACATCTAGAAAGTTTAA
>NZ_VPBW01000093.1:0-1235 GCF_013418535.1 Acinetobacter sp. YH12137
ACGATTGGTAAGAATCCACAACAAGTTGTTCTTCATGACGATGTATCTGAGGGTCTGTAGCTCAGTTGGTTAGAGCACACGCTTGATAAGCGTGGGGTCACAAGTTCAAGTCTTGTCAGACCCACCACTAACGACAAGCAAGCAATTGCAGAGTGAAGAAATCAGAAACATTGACTTATTGATAAGCTGGGGACTTAGCTTAGTTGGTAGAGCGCCTGCTTTGCACGCAGGAGGTCAGGAGTTCGACTCTCCTAGTCTCCACCACGAATTAATTTAAAAGCACTGCTTTTTAAATTAATGAGGTTGATTGATTAGATGATAGTCAAACAATGCTGGAAAGAGCTAAGAAATAAGCGATCAAGTGTTTAGATCCTAGAGATTAACAAGTACAAGCGTTATGATACGCACCACTTGATAATCTCTGTGATTTATCACAGTAATGCAATCTGACGAAGATGCATTAAATCATTAACAGAATATATTTGAGTTGAAATAATTTGTTCAAACTCGTTGAAAGCAACATAGGCAACTATGAAGCGATTAGATGAGTTCTAGCGATTAAACTGAATCAAGCGTTTTGGTATATGAATCTAATTGAAGCTGTACAGTGCTTAAATGCACAAGACGCCAACTGTGAGTCGTAAGACTTGTTGCTAAACCTACTTGTAAGGTTTAACGACTGTTTGGGGTTGTATAGTCAAGTAATTAAGTGCATGTGGTGGATGCCTTGGCAGTCAGAGGCGATGAAAGACGTGATAGCCTGCGAAAAGCTCCGGGGAGGCGGCAAATATCCTGTGATCCGGAGATGTCTGAATGGGGAAACCCACTTACCATAAGGTAGGTATCATTAACTGAATACATAGGTTAATGAAGCGAACGCGGGGAAGTGAAACATCTCAGTACCCGTAGGAAAAGAAATCAATTGAGATTCCCTCAGTAGCGGCGAGCGAAAGGGGAACAGCCCATTAAGTCATATAAGTTCTAGTGGAATGCTCTGGGAAGTGCAACCATAGTGGGTGATAGTCCTGTACACGAAAGGGCTTATATGATGATGTCGAGTAGGGCGAGGCACGTGAAACCTTGTCTGAATATGGGGGGACCATCCTCCAAGGCTAAATACTCCTGACTGACCGATAGTGAACCAGTACCGTGAGGGAAAGGCGAAAAGAACCCCTGTGAGGGGAGTGAAATAGATCCTGAAACCGCATGCATACAAGCAGTGGGAGCCACTTTGT
>NZ_VPBW01000094.1:0-1210 GCF_013418535.1 Acinetobacter sp. YH12137
GGGATAAGTGGACGTTACTCGCAGAATAAGCACCGGCTAACTCTGTGCCAGCAGCCGCGGTAATACAGAGGGTGCAAGCGTTAATCGGATTTACTGGGCGTAAAGCGCGCGTAGGTGGCTAATTAAGTCAAATGTGAAATCCCCGAGCTTAACTTGGGAATTGCATTCGATACTGGTTAGCTAGAGTATGGGAGAGGATGGTAGAATTCCAGGTGTAGCGGTGAAATGCGTAGAGATCTGGAGGAATACCGATGGCGAAGGCAGCCATCTGGCCTAATACTGACACTGAGGTGCGAAAGCATGGGGAGCAAACAGGATTAGATACCCTGGTAGTCCATGCCGTAAACGATGTCTACTAGCCGTTGGGGCCCTTGAGGCTTTAGTGGCGCAGCTAACGCGATAAGTAGACCGCCTGGGGAGTACGGTCGCAAGACTAAAACTCAAATGAATTGACGGGGGCCCGCACAAGCGGTGGAGCATGTGGTTTAATTCGATGCAACGCGAAGAACCTTACCTGGCCTTGACATACAGAGAACTTTCCAGAGATGGATTGGTGCCTTCGGGAACTCTGATACAGGTGCTGCATGGCTGTCGTCAGCTCGTGTCGTGAGATGTTGGGTTAAGTCCCGCAACGAGCGCAACCCTTTTCCTTATTTGCCAGCACTTCGGGTGGGAACTTTAAGGATACTGCCAGTGACAAACTGGAGGAAGGCGGGGACGACGTCAAGTCATCATGGCCCTTACGGCCAGGGCTACACACGTGCTACAATGGTCGGTACAAAGGGTTGCTACTGCGCGAGCAGATGCTAATCTCAAAAAGCCGATCGTAGTCCGGATCGCAGTCTGCAACTCGACTGCGTGAAGTCGGAATCGCTAGTAATCGCGGATCAGAATGCCGCGGTGAATACGTTCCCGGGCCTTGTACACACCGCCCGTCACACCATGGGAGTTTGTTGCACCAGAAGTAGGTAGTCTAACCTTAGGGAGGACGCTTACCACGGTGTGGCCGATGACTGGGGTGAAGTCGTAACAAGGTAGCCGTAGGGGAACCTGCGGCTGGATCACCTCCTTAACGAAAGATTGACGATTGGTAAGAATCCACAACAAGTTGTTCTTCATGACGATGTATCTGAGGGTCTGTAGCTCAGTTGGTTAGAGCACACGCTTGATAAGCGTGGGGTCACAAGTTCAAGTCTTGTCAGACCCACCA
>NZ_VPBW01000095.1:0-1149 GCF_013418535.1 Acinetobacter sp. YH12137
TTTCAACTTTTGCCAGTGTTGATCTGTCAGCATGGTACGAGGCATAGCGAATAGTAAAATTGGGTTTGGCGATTTGATTTTACTACTTCGCTATTTTTTTAAGCTAAAAGTGTCAACACACCCTAGTCAAATGAATAGAGAGATCATTAATTCAGGATTTTCATATCCTGATGATGAGGTGACAAAGTATTTTCCCTGTCTGGCAAAAGTAGTAATCGGACTCTTTGTACGCTTTGGCTCACATCAATCTCGGCCTTTTGCTGCTATCCAGAATACTGGAAGTTTCCTATGATGAACTCATCAGGAACAGGAAGTTCCAAACAAGAATAACAATAGATCAGCACAAGGACAGTAAGGTACGACAGGAGTTATACCGAGCGAACCCATACGAAAAACCCCGGCAGGATGCTGGGGTTTTTCTTTTAGTATTTAAATTAAATTTCATCCTTTAAATGTGCAAATATGTGACATACATCACATTAACAAATCCATTTTCTTATATATTTTGCCAGTTGCTCAATTTTATGAGATTAATGATTAATCTTATATTTCAGTTATTTAAATAACATCAAACTACATTAGTAAACATAAGTACACACAAAAAAACATCAATATCTACATTTTATGTCAACATTTTTGCCAAGTGTACTGAGTAGTACACTATTTTTAATACAAGGAAATTTATATGAAATTAGTTCAATTAACTTTTGCCGGGGTAGCGTTAATTGCTGCATCACAAACTTTTGCTGCTGAAGAAGTAGCACAAACAGCTCCTGCTGCAACTGAAACAGCTGCGTCTGAAGTTCAAGCTGCTGAAGCACCTGCAAGCGAAGCTCCAGCATCAGAAGCTCAAGCAACTGAAGCTCAATAATATGACAGGATTTATATTTCTCTGCGTGAGGGGTATAAATCCTTCTTAAAAAGCCAATATCATTAAAAGAATAATTTTCTCATTATTTTTATCTAATAATTAACTTATACATCTTTTCCGAATTTAAGCTATAAAAAAGGACGCCTGAGCGCATTGCTGTCCCACAATTTTTCACAAGAGGAAGCTCAAATGAGCTTCCTCTTGTTTTATGGGTATTTTATCGGGTGAAAATAAAGCTTTTAAAGTTCTTCTTTCAAACAAATTCACTTGAATTATTC
>NZ_VPBW01000096.1:0-1088 GCF_013418535.1 Acinetobacter sp. YH12137
GGCAGAGTAAAACTTGAAGTGCGACATAAACCACCTAATTAATTTAAAGGGTTTATGGAGTATATAAAATTGTCATACCATCATCTTAACTTTGAAGATCGTACTGCATTAATGCTTGAGTCAAGAAAAGAAGGCTTTTCAGCCAGAAAATTTGCTGAACTCATTAAAAGACATCCTAGTACGATCTATCGTGAGCTTAAAAGAAATAGCATCAATGACGTTTATCAAGCTCAATATGCTTCTGATAACACCTTCGCTAGACGTAGACGCGGTCACAGAAAACTCAAAATCGACTCAATTCTCTGGAGATTTATTGTTGAAGCGATCCGTTGTTTATGGTCTCCTCAGCAAATAGCAAAGCGTTTAAAGACATTTCCTGATTTGGATCAAACAATGAATGTAAGCCATACAACGATTTATTCAACTATACGAGCATTACCAAAGGGTGAGTTGAAAAAAGACTTATTATCCTGTCTGCGTCATGAAAATAAAAAGCGAAAAGCTAACGGTGAACCTAAAAAAGATTCTATATTACAGGATATTAAAACTATTCATGAGCGCCCAGCCGAAGTTCAAGAAAGAAAAATACCGGGTCATTGGGAGGCCGATTTAATTAAAGGTAAAGACAATAAAAGTTCGATAGCAACACTTATTGAACGAAATACACGGCTCTGTATCTTGGCAACATTACCTGATGCAAAGGCAGAATCAGTGCGCAAGGCTTTAACTGAAGCTCTGAAATATTTACCTGCAGAACTACGTAAAACGTTGACCTATGACCGTGGACGTGAGATGTCAGAACATAAAATCCTC
Organism: Acinetobacter sp. YH12137; assembly: GCF_013418535.1. NCBI lineage: Bacteria > Pseudomonadati > Pseudomonadota > Gammaproteobacteria > Moraxellales > Moraxellaceae > Acinetobacter > Acinetobacter sp. YH12137. Next base: position 814 of record NZ_VPBW01000096.1, read on the forward strand.
GAAGAAGATTTAGGCATAGATGTATATTTCTGTGACCCACATTCGCCATGGCAGAAAGGTACATGCGAAAATATGAATGGTTTAATTAGGCAATATTTACCTAAAGGGATTGATTTAAATCAGGCAGATCAGCATTATTTAAATCAAGTCGCCATGTCACTGAATACTCGTCCTAGAAAAGCGTTAGATTGGCTTACACCATTAGAGAAATTTGCTCAGCTTGTTGATTATCATAAGGCTTTTGAAACTGTCGCACCTCATGTTTGAATTCGCCC
>NZ_VPBW01000097.1:0-1059 GCF_013418535.1 Acinetobacter sp. YH12137
CATGCCTACAGTCTTCCACCTGGACAACCAACGCCAGGCTGACTTAACCTTCTCCGTCCTCTCATCGCATTACACTGAAGTATTGGAATATTAACCAATTTCCCATCGACTACGCCTCTCGGCCTCGCCTTAGGGGTCGACTCACCCAGCCCCGATTAACGTTGGACTGGAACCCTTGGTCTTTCAGCGAACGGGTTTTTCACCCGTTTTGTCGTTACTCACGTCAGCATTCGCACTTCTGATACCTCCAGCAGACTTCTCAATCCACCTTCATCGGCTTACAGAACGCTCCCCTACCACTTGCAATAAATTGCAAATCCGCAGCTTCGGTACATAGTTTTAGCCCCGTTACATCTTCCGCGCAGGCCGACTCGACTAGTGAGCTATTACGCTTTCTTTAAAGGGTGGCTGCTTCTAAGCCAACCTCCTAGCTGTCTATGCCTTCCCACATCGTTTCCCACTTAACTATGATTTAGGGACCTTAGCTGGCGGTCTGGATTGTTTTCCTCTTGACTACGGACGTTAGCACCCGCAGTCTGTCTCCCGGATAGTACTCATTGGTATTCGGAGTTTGCATCGGTTTGGTAAGTCGGGATGACCCCCTAGCCGAAACAGTGCTCTACCCCCAATGGTATTCGTCCGAGGCGCTACCTAAATAGCTTTCGGGGAGAACCAGCTATCACCGAGTTTGATTAGCCTTTCACCCCTATCCACAAGTCATCCCCTGGCTTTTCAACGACAGTGGGTTCGGTCCTCCAGTTAGTGTTACCCAACCTTCAACCTGCTCATGGATAGATCACCCGGTTTCGGGTCTATACCCAGCAACTAAACGCCCTATTAAGACTCGATTTCTCTACGGCTCCCCTATTCGGTTAACCTCGCTACTGAATATAAGTCGCTGACCCATTATACAAAAGGTACGCAGTCACCACACAAAGTGGCTCCCACTGCTTGTATGCATGCGGTTTCAGGATCTATTTCACTCCCCTCACAGGGGTTCTTTTCGCCTTTCCCTCACGGTACTGGTTCACTATCGGTCAGTCAGGAGTATTTAGCCTT
>NZ_VPBW01000098.1:0-1029 GCF_013418535.1 Acinetobacter sp. YH12137
CCTAGAAACGCTTTTAATTTGAGATTCTGCTTAATCGCCTTAAAGAACAGCTCAACTTTCCAACGATCTTTATAAATCGCCGCAATGGTGGAGGCGGCTAAATGAAAGTTATTGCTGAGAAAGCTAAAGTGCTTGCCACTTTGCTGATCTCTATATTCAATTCTTCTTAACACTGGGGCTTTTCTTTTTAGGGCATGTGCGCTATTCAGCTGAATGGTTTCATCTTTTAGAATACCTTTGGATTCAAGCACTGGATGTTGCTGGATCACCTGATACACAGATTTAGGCCTAAAACGTGTGACAAATCCAATGTTTTGAGCAGTCAGATTTGCATACCATTGGTAATCGACATAGCCTTTATCAAAAACTACAATGCTGCCAGCAGGAAACTGGAATTTGCGGCCTTGTACCATGTCATTTTCTTTGCCATTTTCAACTGCAACAAACTCAGGAATATCATTGCTGTGATTCAATCCTATACTGAGTTTCATGCTGGCTTTTGAGTCGTGAACTTTGGCCCATTCACATAAGGAAAGCGACAGGTCAATATGACTGGCATCCAAGGAATACAAGGGATTCTTAAAGCGAAATTTATGAGCGACTTTTGAGTGGTCATAGTATTTAAGCAACTTGTAAAATAGCTGTTGATACAAGGCAGCAGGCTGCTGCTCATTGATTCGTGCCAGCGTGCTTCGGGGAATAGACTTTGCTCCGAGATGACTTAGCTTTTCCTGTTGGCACTCCAAATTGGATTGAATATCTCTCAGACTTTGCCTACAAGAGAATTGAGACATCAATATGGCAATAAACTGATCCCACCGGGAAGCCGCTCTAAATTTCTGTCCAACATGGTGTACTTTAGCAAGTTGTTCAAAATCCTGTCGCACAACAGGTTTAATTAGCTCATGAAATACGGTATTCTGATGTGACAAAACCTGAATCCTGGTCGTTAAAGTGTTTGTTTGCACTCATATTTTAACTGTTAGGACTCAGGTTTTTTTATTTAAAGCAAACTATGGGACAGCAGTG
>NZ_VPBW01000009.1:0-116473 GCF_013418535.1 Acinetobacter sp. YH12137
AAACGAACAAATAGAGCAGATAGAATTTGCACTCAACCATCGTCCTAGAAAAACACTAGGTTGGTATACACCGAGTGAAGTTATGGCTGGTTTTTATACTGTTGCACTTGCCGCTTGAATCCGCCATATAAAAAACGAGCTAAATGCCCGTTTAAAAATTTTTGAATCAGCTGGTTTATGCTTTGACTGAGGTCGATTTAACCTTGCGGCCATGCAGCAGGTAATACCAGATCAGACAACTAAAGGTAAGCACTGCGGAAAACAAATAAAGCTGACGATAACCCACCTGATCCAGCAGCATACCGAGGAAATAAGGTCCGAAACCAAGACCGGCATCTAGTGCAATAAAGAAAGTCGAGGTCGCCAGACCCATCCGTTGCAAGGTGGTACTTTTCACGGCAATAGTTTGACACACGGACTGGATATTTCCAAAACCAAAACCTAATAACGCGGCACTCGCCAGTAACATCACAGAGTTTTGTGCCTGACTCAGCATTAGAATACCTACTGCCATAATCACGATTGCAGGATAGATAATGATGTTTTCACCTTTACGATCCATTAATGGGCCAGTAAATGGACGCGACAGCAGAATGGCAAAAGCATACATCAGGAAGAAGAAAGAGGCTGCTTCGACCAGATTGATGTCTTTGGCATAGAAGTGGATAAAGGACAATACGCCTGAATAACAGGTAGCCACCAGCAGGACAATGATAGCAATCGGCAAGGCATTCGGCTCTACATACTGAGCGAGCTTACTGGCAGATTGTGGAACAGAGGAAGTCGATGTACCACTCGCTTTAAGGCGCGGCGGCTGGATAAACAGACCGCAAATCAGGCAGCTGAGCGCAACAATAGTAGTAAAGATAAAAATCACCTGATAATTAAAATTCGTCATCAGCCAGATCCCGACAAAAGGACCAATCGCTGTACCAAGCGTACTGCTCATACTGAAATAACCAATACCTTCACCACGTCGTGTTGCTGGAATGGTTTGCGCAATTACTGTGCCGAGTACGGTAGATGCCATACCCATCATAAAGCCGTGTATCAGACGAATACCCAATAACACTTCTAGTTTGGCCGGAATCATATAAAGTCCGGAAAATAGCAAAAAGCCAGTCAGGCCAATCACCAGGGTATTTTTTAGTCCTAGACGATTCAGCAATTTCCCAATAAATAAGCGTCCAATTAGTGTTCCGACAATAAACAGACCGGATACCAGACCGGCTTGTGCAGTCGATGCTCCCAGTTCAGCGACCGAGAAACCGACAATCACAATCACCAGCAGGTAAAACACCAGAACGAGCTGGAAATTAACCAGACTGACCAGGACGAAATTAGAGGTCCATAAGCGGGCTTGATCTTGGCTCATTGTGGTGTTTCCTGAGATGAAGGATGTAATTGCTGAATCAGCTGTACCAAAGTGTTTTTACTGCTTTGCAGATCATCTGCATCAATCTGTTGCAGTAAGTGATCTTCAAAAGCATCAATCTGTTTGGAACACAGGTTAAAGGTTTTAACCCCTTGCTTGCTGAGTTTAAATAATTTCTGACGTTTATCTTCGGTTTCGATCTGGCAGATTAAGTCGAGTTCACTTAAATGCTGGATACGTTTGGTTATGCTTGGTTTTGAAACATTTAAATAGCTTGAAATATCAACCAGCGTGCATTGCTGTTGGGATTGAATGGTATAGAGCACTTGCCATAAGGAATAATTAAGTTGGGAGGATAATAAAATCGTATTGATTTCATCACTCATGAGTCGTGCGCAACGCAGCAACAGTGAACGAAATCTGGAAGAGGATTGAAACATATAGTTAACCTGGCTAACTAAATTGTGCCTAATTTACGCCTCTTTATTCAATTAGACAAGAGGGAAATTTTGAAAATTTTTGCATGGTTAACGTCTTTTTGACTAAGTTATTACAAGTCTTTAACCTGATTAAAAAACAATCAACAAAAGACTACATACTTTTAAGAATGATTCAGCCTAAGCTACCTAAGCACTAGAAAAATCCATCACTTAATAACTGAAGGGCAGATATGCCAAATAACACTGCATAGGTGAAGTTTATGACTCTGGGTTTAACTGCATTAGAGTTAGCACGAATACAGTTCGCCTTTACTGTATCTTTTCATATTATCTTTCCTGCAATTTCAATCGGATTAGCAAGTTTTTTGGCTATTCTGGAATGGCGCTGGTTAAAGACTAAAAATCCGATTTTTCAGGATCTGTTCAAGTTTTGGGTCAAAATTTTCGCCGTCGCATTTGGTATGGGCGTCGTATCCGGTGTGGTAATGAGCTATCAGTTCGGAACCAACTGGAGTGAGTTTTCCCGGGTCGCTGGAAGTGTGACGGGGCCCTTGCTGGCTTATGAAGTTTTAACTGCGTTCTTTTTAGAAGCCGGATTCCTGGGCATCATGCTCTTTGGCTGGGATCGGGTTGGCCCACGAGCACACTTTTTCTCCACTTTAATGGTCGCAGTCGGCACCTGTATTTCCATGTTCTGGATTTTATCTTCCAATAGCTGGATGCAGACCCCTCAAGGTTTTGCGATTGAAAATGGCCTGATCGTCCCGCAAGACTGGGTAGCGATCGTATTTAACCCGTCTTTTCCTTATCGTTTGGCTCATATGGCAATGGCCGCCTTTCTGGTCTCCGCCTTACTTGTAGCCTCAACAGCGGCATGGCATCTGATCAAGGGCCGTCGCGATCCTTTAGTCAAAACTTCATTTTCCATGGCCATGTGGCTGATTCTGGCACTTGCACCTTTACAGATTTTTGTGGGGGATATGCATGGTCTGAATACGCTTGAACATCAGCCAGCCAAACTGGCCGCGATGGAAGGCCATTGGGAAACCAATCATGATGAAGGAATGCCTTTATACCTGTTTGGGATTCCAGACATGCAAGCGGAAGAAACCAAATATGCTATTGGCATTCCTAAATTGGGTAGCCTGATTCTGACGCATTCTATGGATGGAAAAGTCACGGGACTTAAAGATTTTGCGCCTGAAGATCGACCCAATTCACTGGTCGTGTTCTGGAGTTTCCGGATTATGGTCGGGATGGGTATGTTGATGCTCTTGCTTGCATTATGGGGGCTATGGTCACGCACCCGAGGACGTTTTTATGAGTCACGTGGACTGCATCGTTTTGCACTCATCATGGGTCCATCCGGATTTCTTGCCATGCTGGCAGGATGGTTTACCACAGAAGTCGGCCGTCAGCCTTGGGTTGTCTACGGCATTATGCGGACCAAAGATGCATTATCACCAGTGTCCGCTGAACAGGTCGGTTTGACTCTGATTATCTTTGTGGTGGTGTACTGCGTCGTTTTTGGCGTGGGAATTTTCTACATGTTGCGCCTTATGCATAGAGGTCCAGAATTTATTCATTCCAGACCACACCATGAATCGGATAGCGATGTGGTTCAGGCTTCCCGTCGACCATTGAGCAGTATTCGCGAACGTATTGAAGAGGTTCCTGAACATCCGGATCAGGAGGATAAAAAATGATTGATTTATCATTAATTTGGATTGCGATTATTGGCCTAGGTGTACTGGTCTATACCATTCTCGATGGTTTCGATCTGGGCATTGGCATCCTATTTCCATTCTTCCCGCATCAGGATGAACGCGATGTCATGATGAATACGGTCGCTCCGGTCTGGGATGGTAATGAAACCTGGATGGTTCTAGGGGGCGCCGGATTATTTGCTGCCTTTCCATTGGCTTATTCGACGGTACTCTCAGCGCTATATATGCCCATTATCCTGATGGTGATCGCCTTGATTTTTCGTGGTGTCGCTTTTGAGTTCCGTTTTAAGGCGAATAAAAGCAAACACTGGTGGGATAAAGCCTTTATTGGGGGATCGATCGTTACCAGTTTCTTGCAAGGGATGATCCTGGGTGCATATATTCAGGGAATTGAAACACGAAATGGTGTCTATGTGGGCGGTGGTCTGGACTGGCTTAGCCCCTTCAGTATCTTTACCGGAGTCAGTGTCGTGGTGCTATATGCAGCATTAGGCTGTGGATGGCTCATTTATAAAACCGGTGATGATTTACAGGATCGTATGTTTAAACTGATGCCGAAGCTGATTATAGCCTTACTGATTATTTTAGGCGCTGTTAGTGTTTATACGCCGTTGACCCATCCGCAAATTGCGGAGCGTTGGTTCAGCCAGCCACAATTTACCTACTTTATGCCCGTACCGATCTTGGTCATATTGTTTACCTGGCTGGCCTTACGCGCCTGTAAAAGACGCAGTGAACTAGGTCCATTTTCCTATATGCTGGTGCTGGTATTCCTGGCATATACCGGTTTTCTGATTAGTCTGTGGCCATATATTATTCCGCCATCAGTCACGATCTGGCAGGCAGCGGCACATGAAAATAGTCAGTTATTTGCCTTGATTGGTGCCTTGATTCTGATTCCGATTATCGTGATTTATACCTGTATGTCCTATTGGGTATTCCGACACAAGGTACGTGTTGGAGATGATGGTTATCATTAAGGAGCAGTTATGACACGCAAACAGATAGTATGGTTTGTCGGCTTATGGCTTGCAGGTTTTTTGACACTAGCACTTATTGCAGGGGCATTCCGCTTTCTGGTGCATTTGGCCTATTAGGTATATTAAATGAACAAAGAAAAGGGATTTGTTAGTACAAATCCCTTTTTATAGGCTAAATTTTTGATTTTTAAAATATCAAGATGAGGCTTTGATCTGTTTACGATAAACACTTGGACGGACAGGGCGGCTGTTTTTCCATAACCCTTTTTTCTGCTTTTTAGCTTTATTCTGTAGTTCCATCATATAGCGTAAATGGTTTTTATCCCGGATATATTCCTCATAAACCCATGCCGCACCACGTTTCACAATCTCTTCATTGATATTCTTGCGATAATGATAGACCACACCGACACAGCGACCATAACGGTCAATATCCGTAATTTGTACCCGAATCATTTTATTTTTAACCATACTTTGAACTAGGCGTAGTGATTCCTTACCATAGGCCTGTGAAGATTCAGGTGCATCGACATAGGCAAAACGTAATTTGGTCTCAGAGCGACGGATATTAAAACGGTAGCAGGTGAGGGTGTCACCATCACTGACCGCACTTACCCGGCACCAATATTTCTTACCTTTCTTAAAGGGGCGAAATAGGTCCTTTAAATACACCGTAATTTTATGCAGCAAATAATAAGAAAAACACAGAAGTGCGAAGCCCAGCACAATTTGCCAGGTGGTGGAGAGATGTAACAAGGGCAAGATCCAAATCAGCAAAAACAGCCGCATAAACACAGCTAAAAGTTGAGCCATTTTAGATCAAAGCCACTCCGCATAGGGCTTAAAAAGCCATCAATCAGTGTTTAGTTTTGTACCGATAAAATAGCCTAAGCACTATCAAATTAGGCCAATCTCAATCCTAAAACCTGATAATAAAAATAGCCTAAGCAAGTTTAAATTATCTCATAAATAGCCTAAGCAAAAATTTTATAAATTTCATTTCTCAAAAATTGATGTCTTTTATTCTCCTGCAAATCTCTATGCCAATACATCCCCATATTAATTTTCGGAAGTTGTACAGGAACGTCAAAAATATTCAGACAGTTTGCTAACTGTAGATGAGTCAAAACATTTTTAGGAATTGTCAGCATGGCAGTCTTTTGCTGTTCCAGAATTTGCAGGGCTGTGGAATAGTGCTGACAACGTAAAAAAATCTGTCGGGAATAATGTTTTCGACTTAAATATATATCTTCAACTAAAACTCCCGTACGGCGTGAGGAAACGCCAATATGAGGTGAGGCCAGATAAATCTGTTCATTCATTTCTGTTCGTTGTGTACAGACCACGAATTCATCCTGTACCAGTCGTTCAAACTGAATTTTTTCACTAATACTTTGCTCCAGATCAATAACAAAATCGACCTGTTGAGAGGCGAGATCTGCAGCAATATTTTTACGGTCGAGTTTCATGCTACTCAGTTGAAGATCCAGGTTAATTTTTTGGAAATGTTGAACCAGTTTAGGAAAGATCATGGGTTCAATTTCGTCATGTACAGCAATTTTTAAGCTATGAATCGATTCCGGTCTGAATTGCTGATGCTGCATCGAAATATTCTGAATCGTAAAAAGTGCATTTTTAATTTCAGGATAGATCTGATCCGCAAACGGCGTAGGTTGCATCTTGCTACCAGTTCGCACAAATAAATCATCTTGTAAATGCTGTCTTAAACGTTGTAAAGCATGACTGGCCGCTGACTGGCTTATCGATAGAATTTGCGCAGCTTTAGAAATACTGTTTTGTTCGTAAATGGCAATAAAAAGTGGATAAAGATTAATATCAATACGATGAAAATTTCGTAGATCCATCACGGTTTTTGAATGAATACTATGCATACTACTATATGGAATTAAATCATTTTATTCATAATAAGTTTTGGGTTAAGGTGTTGTAAAGCGTATGAATTAGAATATTCAGAGGGATAAAGCAATGTTTGAGCTGTCAGCACGTGCACAGGATTATTTAAATAGAACAAAAAAGTTTATTACTGATGAAATTGAACCTGTCGAGGCTGATTTCTGGCATCAGGTGCATGAACTGAATCAAGGCGGTGACTGGACCAAATGGCAATGGCCGGCAGAACTTGAAACATTGAAAGATAAAGCCAAAGCGGCAGGTCTCTGGAATATGTTTTTGCCTTGTCCAGAATTAGGTCAGGGATTATCCGTTCAGGAATATGCGCATATCGCTGAACTTTCTGGACGAAGCCTAATTGCACCTACTGTCTTTAACTGTAATGCACCAGATAGCGGCAATATGGAAGTACTGTGGCGCTATGGTTCTGAAGAACAAAAACAGCAATGGTTAATGCCACTTCTGGAAGGGAAAATCAGTTCAGTGTTCTGTATGACTGAACCTGCAGTGGCTTCTAGTGATGCTACCAATATGCAGGCGACGGCGGTAGTTGAAGGTGATGAAATTGTTTTGAATGGTCGTAAATGGTGGTCTTCAGGTTTGGGTGATCCAAATGCCAAAATCATCATCTTTATGGCACATACACCGGATGAATCCAAAGACCGTCATCATCAGCATTCCATGGTTTTAGTTCCAGTCGATACTGCAGGCGTAAAAATCGAACGGATGCTTCCAGTCTTTGGTGACTATGATGCACCACATGGCCACGGCGAAGTCAGCTTTGATAATGTTCGTGTTCCAGTTTCGAATTTTATTGGCGGTGCAGGTCAAGGCTTTGAAATTGCCCAAGGTCGTTTAGGGCCAGGCCGTATTCACCATTGTATGCGTTGCATCGGTGCTGCTGAAAAATCATTAGAGTTGATGATTGACCGAGGTATGAGCCGTACCGCATTTGGTAAAGAGATTTTAAAACTGGGTGGTAACCTGGAACGTGTCGCAGAAGCTCGCGTTGCCATTGATCAGGCTCGATTATTAACCTTGTATGCTGCCTATAAAATGGATACTTTAGGGAATATGGCAGCACTGACTGAAATTTCTGCAATTAAAGTGGTCGCGCCAAGTGTGCTGGAAAAAGTCGTGGATATGGCAATTCAGATCCACGGCGGTGCGGGTGTTTCTCGTGACACACCGCTGACCGGATTCTTTGCCCAAGCCCGTGCCTTACGTCTGGCTGATGGCCCGGATGAAGTGCATAAAGGCATGATTGCCAAACTGGAACTGGCAAAACGCGGTTATAGCACACGTCGTAAAAAATAAGCTGGCTTTATATACAGAACATTGAAACGTATTAGAAGATTTTAAGGAAAAATTATGGCGGTCATTGATGTAGGTGGATCAGTTCGTGAAGGTGAGGAACTGGATGTACAGGCCATCACAGATTGGTTAAATCAACAAGGAGTAAATGTAGAAGGTCCTTTAGAGCTTACTCAATATTCCGGTGGAGCTTCAAACTGGACTTATCGTTTGCAATATGCCAATGCCGATTTGATTCTACGTCGTCCGCCTCAAGGGACTAAAGCTAAATCTGCGCATGACATGGCACGTGAATATCATGTACAAAAAGCTTTGGCTGAACACTATCCAGTCGTACCTGAAATGGTGGCACTTTGTCAGGATGAATCAGTCATTGGCTGTGATTTTTATGTGATGAAACGCATTGAAGGTATTATTCCGCGTGCCAAGCTGCCGCCTGAATTACAACTGACTGAACCAGATATCCAGACTCTATGTATTAATGTGATTGATAAGCTGATCGAACTACACCAAGTTCCTTACACTGGTACAGAACTGGAAAAGTTAGGCAAAGGTGAAGGCTATTGCCGTCGTCAGGTCGAAGGCTGGGATGCACGTTACGAAAAAGCCAAAACATTAAATGTTCCATCTTTTAAATACGTGCGTAACTGGCTGAAAGATAATATTCCATCTGATTCCAAAACCTGTGTCATTCACAATGACTGGCGTTTTGATAATGTCATTTTGGATCCAGAAAATCCAACTGAAGTTATTGGGGTGCTGGACTGGGAAATGGCCACCCTGGGTGATCCGCTGATGGACTTGGGTTCTGCCTTGGCTTATTGGGTAGAAGATACGGACAATGCCATTTTTAAAGCAACACGTCGTCAGCCCACCAATTTAAAAGGTATGTTTACCCGTAAAGAAGTGGTGGATTACTATCTGGAGAAAACCGGTCTGCAACCGGAAAACTGGACATTCTATGAAGTGTTTGGGATTTTCCGTCTCTCGGTAATTGCTCAGCAGATCTATTATCGTTATTACCACAAACAAACCAACAATCCAGCCTTTAAGGATTTTTGGGTAGTCATTCATGCCTTGCATATTCGTGCCTTAAAACTGATTGGTCTACAAAAGCTTGAAGCCAATGACATTGCACAAAAATATATCCTGAAATTTAAAGAGTTAATGCCAAAATGACCACCATTTACTTGATCCGGCATGGACAGGCATCTTTCGGGGCAGCCAGTTATGATCAGCTTTCGCCAAATGGGGAACTACAGGCAAAATTGCTCGGTCGTTATTTTGATGAAATTCTGAAAGAAGCACCGTATGTAGTGGCTGGTTCTATGCAACGTCATCAACAGACGGCACAGTTATCTTTAGATGAATGTTTTCCTGAAAGCGAGATTTTGACCGATAGTGCCTGGAATGAGTTTAATCATCAGCAGGTCTTTGCCCGTTATGAACCGCGTTTTAATCAGCCTGAACTGCTGAAGCAGGATGTCTCAGAACATGCCAATCCACGGGATTATCTGAGCAAGATCTTTAGTGGAGCGATTGCTCGCTGGACCTGTGATGATTATCACCATGAATATGATGAATCCTGGCCAAATTTTAAAAGCCGCGTAGAAACCGGTTTGCAGAACTTATGTGATCAGCTTGCGCAAACTAAACCGCGCTATGCAATCGTGTATACCTCGGGTGGCGTCATCTCTGTGGCGGTAGGCAAAATCCTGGGTCTGAGTCCGGAGAAAACTTTCGCTTTAAACTGGGCAATTACCAATACCAGCATTACTACATTGCGTCTGGTCGGAAATGAACCCCAGCTACTCAGTTTGAATGAACATCATTTTATTAAAGCACAGCGTCCAGACCTGCTAACCTGGATTTAAAAATTATTGAAGATAAAACACCTTATAAAATAAAGGGATAGGGTAAAAATATGGCTAAAACGATTTTAATTACTGGTGCAAGTTCAGGGATTGGTGCCGGTATGGCACGTGAATTTGCAAAAAAAGGGTATAACCTGGCGATTTGTGCACGTCGTCTGGAACGTCTGGAAACTTTGAAGCAGGAACTCGAGAGCCAATATGATATTAAAGTCATTGCCAAAACACTGGATGTGACCAATTATGATCAGGTTTTTGAAGTTTTCCGTGCCTTTAAAGAAGACTTTGGCACCATTGACCGGATTATTGTCAATGCTGGTGTAGGTGAAGGCCGCCGGATTGGTAAAGGTAATTTTGCGATCAATAAAGCTACTGTTGAAACCAACTTTATTTCTGCATTGGCACAATGTGAAGCTGCAGTGGAAATTTTCCGCGCACAAAACTCCGGTCATCTGGTGATGATTTCATCGATGAGCGCAATGCGTGGTATGCCAAAACACTTGACTGCTTATGGCGCAAGTAAGGCTGGGGTTGCACATCTGGCTGAAGGCATTCGTGCTGAGCTAATTGATACACCAATTAAAGTCACGACCATTTTCCCAGGCTATATTCGTACTGAAATTAATGAAGGCGCGAAAAAATTACCATTTGAAGTGGATGAGAAAACGGGTTCACGTTTATTGGCAGAAGAAATTGAGAAAGCGCCAGTCAAAGCCTATGTACCGAAATGGCCTTGGTTGCCACTTGGTTTAGCAATGAAAATATTACCGCTAAAATTAGTCAATAAATTAGGTTAAAACTTCAATTAAAAAAAGCTCCATTAGGGGCTTTTTTACTTTCTAGAATTAAAAAAATTAGATGAGATAAGTTTATTAATGGCTTTAAAGGTAAAAGATATGATGAATAAGGTTAGTTGAACTTCTCTAAATAGCTAAGACTTTGATGATGAATAAATTTTATTTCTATATAAAAATAAATATTCTATCAAAATAGAAATAATTAAATTTTTAAGAAGAGAATTTTTAGACGACAAGTTTTATAGAAAATACTCCTTATTTTTCTGCTTTATTCTTGATCTTGAAAAAATTACTAAAACTGCCCAAAACTTGGACATACTCGCTGCGAAAGTGGAAAGATAACTTCTCTTTTTTATAAATTCCTTTAATGTACAACTGTTCAGAAATCAAAGGTTGTCCATATGTCTACATCTTCGGATATGACTGACCAACAGCGAATCTCTAAGGTCAGAAATATCGTTACACAGGCCGGGGAAGAAATACGTACCCGTTATCCTATACTTAAACATCAGAATTTCATTGGTGCGAGTATTTTAGGTTTTGCCTGGACGGGGATGATCGCATGCGCATTGGCATATGGATATGGTTATCTTTCTGCGTGGTTCACCATTCCCCTAATTGCAATTTTTGCTTCACTGACACATGAATTAGAACATGACCTGATTCATTATATGTATTTCAAAAAAACACCTTGGGCACATCATTTAATGTTGGCTTTAGTGTGGCTGGCTCGTCCAAATACAATTAGCCCATGGGCTCGCCGACGCATGCATTTGCATCATCATAAATATTCAGGCACTGAATATGATCTTGAAGAACGTGGCATCAGTAATGGTATGCCATGGGGGGTTCGCCGCATTCTAGTGATCAGTGACCAGTTGATGTCAGTGTATTTGCGTCCTTTTCAGATGTTTAAAATGATTCATCTTTTTATGGAAAAACAGCCTGAAAAAGAACGTAAAGTTGCCATGATTTCTCAGCTATTAGGCTTCTTGCCATTAAGCTTGATTTATTATGGTCTGTGCTATTTATTTGTAGTCTTTCATGTAGGTAATGCCGTTGCACCAATCTTTGGTTATGAAATGCTTTGGTCGGAAAGTATCATCGAAGCTATGCCGCTCGTGAATTTCTTGGCAGTAATTTGGATCATTCCGAATTTTATCCGTTCTTTTAGCCTGCAATTCGTTAGCTCCAATATGCATTATTATGGTGATATTGATCCACGCGATGTCATCAAGCAGACTCAGGTACTGAATCCATGGTGGATGGTGCCATTCCAGTTATTTTGCTGTAATTTCGGTTCAACTCATGCGATCCATCATTTTGTGGTCAAAGAACCCTTTTATATACGTCAGTTGACCTCTAAAACGGCGCATAAAGTCATGAAAGAAGTGGGTGTACGCTTTAATGATATTGGGACGTTCAAGCGCATGAACCGCTGGAATGATCATAAAGTTTGATATATCAGCCACATTAAAAAAATCCCGTTAAACGCCGGGATTTTTTTATTTTGCTAGTTAAAGTTACGTGAATATTCATTAAAAATGACTGCTGAGGTATTACTCGTAATCCATAAATTGCAGTAAAATTAATCATATCTTTATATAAATTAGTCCATTATGTTGCTCAAAGCTGCCACTATCGCCTTAATTCCCACGCTCGTAATTCAGGGTAACCGTGTCAAAAAAAATACGATAAAACTTCCAGAACCAGAGGGTGCACGTGAAGGTCAAACAGGAACAGGCAAAAAACTTTCATTACTGATTGTGGGTGATTCAGCAGCAGCAGGGGTCGGGGTAGATCATCAGAATGATGCCTTACTTGGCGCGATTCTGAATGAGCTAAAAAATGACTTTGAAATTGAATGGAAGTTACAGGCAAAAACGGGCGATACCACCTCAAAGGTCATTCGTACTTTAGACCAGATTGAAGCTAAATCCTATGATGTGGTCGTGACTTCAGTCGGCGTGAATGATGTGACTAAGCTCATGCCTGCCGATGTCTGGATCAAGAAGCAGGAACAGTTTTATGGCAAAATCCAGCAAAAGTTTAATCCAAAACTGGTCATTGCAGCCGGTGTCCCTCCAATGAACATGTTCCCAGCTTTACCGAATCCTTTGGCCTGGTTATTTGGTCAATATGCCAAACACATGAACCAACAACTGGAAAAATTTGTGAACAAGCAGATCAACATGCAATGGATTGAATACGATATTGAAAAATATCGGGCCATGAATTTACAAATGGCCAAAGATGGTTTTCATCCAAGTAAGGAAGTTTATACACTTTGGGGACAAGAAGTCGCTAGCAAGATCCGTCAGGCATTCTAAAATAACTGAAATACCTGAATCTGGAACAGTTTATGTCGGATATTGAAACCCATCCATTACCGCCATTTTTACCGCCCAATGCCAAATTATTGATGTTGGGCAGTTTTCCGCCACCCGCAACGCGCTGGAAAATGAATTTTTATTATCCGAATTACCAAAATGATATGTGGCGGATATTTGGATTAATTTTCTTTAAAAATAAAGATTACTTTTTGGACTTACCTAATAAAAAATTTCAGGAACATCTAATCCGTGAGTTTCTAACTGAAACGGGGATTGCGATTTTTGACAGTGCTTATCAGATCCGACGCCTGAAGGGAAATGCTTCCGATAAATTTCTGGAAATTGTAGTGCCAACGAATTTGCAAAATCTATTAGGGAAAATGCCGGACTGCAACCACATCATGACTACAGGCGACAAGGCCACAGATACTTTGATGCTCTCTATGCCTGAAGGTACGTTGAAACCCGGTATAGGTGAGCCAACACAGGCACATTTTCTTGGCCGTGACCTGTATCTATACCGGATGCCATCTTCATCCCGGGCTTATCCTTTGGCTCTGGATAAGAAAGCAGATAGTTACCGGATGATGTTCGAGCATGTCGGTCTAATTTGAGTTATGAAAAAATATAAATATTAAGTATATTTATGAAATAAGCTTACTTTTAGAAAGTATTTAAATATTTTCTACCTGCATATTGGGATATTCGACCCAGCGATAATCCTTAACTTTAATATCCCGAACATGATGAAAGCTGGACCAGATCAGTTTGCTACCTTTACTCCATTTTAATGTAGAGATACGAGATTCAACTTTCTCAATCTCTTCCGCTGTTGCAGGACGTAAAGAGCCAATCTCTGCATATAAACGTACACCGGGATAATGCTTAAATTTTCCCTTGAACATGGAACTTAACCAGAACAGTTTGCTGCTATTCACAGCCTGAATGCAGGCAAGTGGCTGATGCTGTAAATTTTCAGAGAAGGTGGTGGAGTAGGTATCAAAAAAGAAACCTGTACTAGACTGCTGATCCAGAAAGACAGTTCCGATCGGAGTAATACTAGGAAAGCCTTGGGGATTGACGGTTGCGATCGAACAATGCATTGCTGCACGCTGCGCATCTGCAACAACTTGACGGATATTTTGCCATTCAGAAGGGGAAATCACGATGTTTTCTCTTTATTATTTTAATCAAGCTTAATCTGTATGTCTAAAATAGGCATTGCCATAAAAATATTCAGGCAAGGGCAATTTAACCAATTAAATATATTAGGTAAATTCCCTGTAAACGAAAAAGAGCCGATATGGCTCTTTCAAATTTTAGAAATGGAAAAATGAATTAACCATCATATTCCACATAATCCCACAGGTTTAAGCGCGCTTTAATTTCTTTGCGGATATTCGGCAACATCGGGAGTAATGTCCCGTCAATCCATAAACTTAAAGCTTGTGCAGAAATCAGTTGCTGTTGTTCATCGACCAGTTGCGCGCCTTTAACCATCACCAGTGTTTCTTCAGAAGCTTCGGTTTCAACACCTTTGAATAGCACCTGTAATTCATAACCGGTATCCTGAATCAGCCATTCCAGTTCGACCTGGATATTCTGATTAGATTTAAGTACGACCTGACCTTCGACCAAGTCCGAATCAGACAGGCAGTCATGTTCAACCCGTATTTTGGCTAAAAACCATTCTTGTTGAGACAGATCCTGCAAGGTCTTAACAGGGGTGAGAATATCACTGAGTTTAAACTGACGACTTAAATCAAAAAATTGCATGGGAGTGGAAAGCGAAAATTCGCAAAATACTGGAAAAGTGTAATTTTAGAGCAATCAACGGAATAGGTAAAACCTTTGTAGGTATTGATCTGATTAATGTATAAGAAATAAGCTGAAAAATATAAGTATAAAAACCTGCTTTATAGATTTAGTCAATTTTATATTGTTCAGCTTATCACCAATAAAGATCCAAAATATCTAAAGCCAACTATCAATTAAGGAAAAATCACACTAAATGTAATTTGATTGCAATGTATTTGTCATTACATCAACCATTCTCCGGGGAATTTTGTCGCCAGATTCATCATATAACGCTGGAATTGTGTCGTTTCAGGGTCATGATTATGCTGAATCACTGAACCATTTTTCTGATGTTCCAGCCAAATGATCTCACCCTGTTTATTTAACTTCAGCTGATAAGCCATTCTGGGTAAATACTGGTTTAAGGACTTGGTAATTTCATCTTGGAGTTGATCTGATTCAATCACCAGACCGACTTCAGTGTTTAAATAGGCAGAGCGTGGATCAAAGTTAAAGGAACCGATAAATACCATGCCATCCAGATCAAAGAATTTGGCATGTAGACTGGAGCTGTTCTTATTTTTGGCCGGAATAATATTACCGGTCATAATTTCATACCAGGTCCGTTTTGGTCGTTCAATATAAGGTTTGAATTCCCAGAGCTCGACCCCATTCTTGAGCAGCTGTTTACGGTATTGCTGATAATAGGCATGAACCAAAGCGACATCATTTGCCTGGAACGAATTGGTTAAAATTCTGATTTTGACACCCTGTTGGGCACGTTTACTTAAATAATCCGCACCTTCCTGAGTAGGAATGAAATAAGAAGAAACCAGTTCCAGATGATCTTTGGGTTCACCCATAAGTTCCAGCATATGGGTATAAATATAATCGCCATTCTGGGCGCTACGACGGACCTTGGAAGGGGCATCGGCAACAAAATAGGCATTTCCCCATTTGATTGGGCGCTTTCTCAACTGCTCATCAATCTGCTGTTCAGCAATACCGACTCGGCGTTTCAATTCATTTTTATCGACTTCATCTTCTTTAAATTCAGTTCTTAGTCGTTTTAAAAGTTGTGGATTACCCGAATCATTTAGAACTTGTCGGATATCATAGCTCAGATCATCGTTCCAGAATTTGATAAAGGTCTGATTCGCATCGTGGGCTGGTTTCCCGGCAAAGAAAATATCGACATCGCTAAACTGAAAATCCTCACTAGCATCAAAATATTCACTACTGATATTCCGACCACCCGTGACCGCTGCCGTACTATCCGCAATAATCAGTTTGTTATGCATGCGCGGATTAACATATTTCATACGAAATCCGTAATCTAGGGCACGCAATTGACGGAATTTATAAGGATTAAATAGTCGGACTTCGAAATTGGGATGCTGGGCTAAGGCCAGCAGCTTATCATCCAGTTGAGTTCCGTTCTGGTCATCAATCTGAACCCGAACCTTCACGCCACGGTCTGCGGCTTTTAATAATTGGGAGAGGATCATGTTGCCAATATAGTCATCTTTCCAGATGTAATATTGCAGGTCGAGATGGTATTTGGCTTGATTAATCAGATATAACCTTGCCGCCATACTCATAAAACCGTCATATAAAGGCAGATAAGCCGTTTTCCCTTCCTGAATCTGTGGCAGTTGTTCCTCTCTGATCCAGTGGGTCGATTGTACTGGAGTAATAGCTTCTTCTTTTGCTGTATTGGGAGCTAATTCACAGCCAGAAATAGTCAGGCTAAAAACAAAAATACTTAAACATGTAATTGACGAGGGCTTAGTCATTGATGTTCCATTAGTTATAGGGGTTTTATTCCTCAACTTGTGATGTTAATGGTTGAATCTCCGAATAGAAAGAGGTTACTGTTAACCATCTGTAAATCAGTAATAAAAGGATCGTTTTACATGAAATCACGTGCAGCGGTTGCATTTGGCCCAGGTCAGCCATTAGAAATTGTGGAAGTAGATGTTGCTCCACCAAAAGCAGGTGAAGTACTGGTAAAAATTAGCCATACTGGCGTATGTCATACCGATGCATTTACCTTGTCTGGTGATGATCCGGAAGGCGTATTTCCAGCCATTTTAGGCCATGAAGGCGCGGGTGTGGTCGTTGAGGTAGGTGAAGGCGTGACGAGTCTGAAACCGGGTGATCATGTGATTCCACTTTACACAGCAGAATGTGGTGAATGTCTGTTCTGTAAATCGGGTAAGACCAACCTGTGTGTAGCGGTTCGTGCGACTCAGGGTAAAGGTGTAATGCCAGATGGAACTACCCGTTTTTCTTATAATGGCCAGCCGATTTATCATTATATGGGCTGTTCAACGTTCTCTGAATATACAGTCGTTGCAGAAGTTTCTCTGGCGAAAATTAACCCTGAAGCTAACCATGAGCAAGTGTGTTTATTAGGCTGTGGCGTGACTACAGGTATTGGTGCAGTACATAACACTGCTAAAGTACAGGAAGGCGATAGCGTCGCTGTATTTGGCTTAGGCGGTATTGGTCTTGCAGTTGTACAAGGTGCTCGCCAGGCCAAAGCCGGCCGTATTATTGCCGTGGATACCAATCCAGATAAATTCGAACTGGCTAAACAGTTTGGCGCTACTGATTTTGTGAATCCAAAAGACTATGACAAGCCAATTCAGCAAGTGATTGTGGAAATGACCGGTTGGGGCGTAGACCACTCTTTTGAATGTATTGGTAATGTCGACGTAATGCGTTCAGCACTAGAATGTGCACACCGTGGCTGGGGTCAGTCTGTGATTATTGGCGTAGCAGGTGCAGGTAAAGAAATCTCGACTCGTCCATTCCAGTTAGTGACTGGTCGTAAATGGATGGGTACGGCATTTGGTGGTGTTAAAGGTCGTTCTCAATTACCGGGCATGGTTGAGCAGGCCATGAAAGGCGAAATTCAATTAGAACCATTTGTGACACATACGATGCCATTAGAACAGATCAATGAAGCCTTTGATTTGATGCATGAAGGCAAGTCGATCCGTAGCGTGATTCATTTTGATTAAGATGATTTAGCGATTTAAACTTCATAAAGGCCGGTGAACACCGGCCTTTTTATTTTAATAATTAAGGTATATCAGATACATTTGCCTATCAAAGCACCACAGAGCTTTACCTAAAAAACACAAGGCTTCTAAGGTCATTACATGCCAGATGCTTATAGTGAATAGAAGCGTATCGATAGACGCGATTAAAACCATGTTTAAGAATCATTTTAAAGAATAAGGATAAGCTCTATGTCGAATGATAGATTTGATCGTATTAAAAATTCTCCTAAAGATGTCCGTGATGATTTAAACGCCGATCCAATTAGCGGCGAGCCAGGTGCACATCCTATTGGCACAGGCGTAGGTGCCGCCGGTGGTGCAGCTGCAGGTGCAGCAGTCGGTGCAGCAGGCGGTCCGGTCGGTGCAGCAGTAGGCGGTGTTGTTGGGGCAGTGGTCGGTGGTCTCGCAGGTAAAGGCGTAGGCGAAGCTGTGAACCCGACTGAAGAAGCAGCTTTCTGGCGAGATAATGCTGTTGAAACCCCTTATTATTCAGATGCCCGTACCACGTATAGCGATTTAGATTACGATCGTGACTATGATGCGGCCTATCGTGTCGGTTATGAAAACCGTGGGGCATATGATGCCAATACCCGTTTTGAAGATGTAGAAAGCGATCTGAAAGTAAAATGGGAACAGGCAAAAGGCCAGTCACGCTTGAACTGGGAACAGGCAAAATTTGCAGTACGTGATGCATGGAATCGCGTAACCCGTTAATTGCAAATGCCAAAACCAAGATCTAATATGCTCTTGGTTTTAAGGAAATGGGCAAAGTCTGCTGACCGTCACGACTTTGTCCATTATTAATATCTGAAAGGTTAGAATTCTAGGGCGATAAGTAAAAGTATAAATACTGATAAATATTTTTTTATATTTACTACTTGTCAAAACTGGATAGAGCGCGTATTTTAATTTCAGATTCACATTTTTATGAAAGACATAAACATGTTAAAGCAACCTATCATTTCAAACGCTTATTTTTATTTCTGGCAGTTTAGATAATTGCCTGAATGCGTTTGGGCAATGAAAAGGTTGCCCACCAGTTAATACCTGATCGGCAACCCTGATCAGGTTTTTTTATGCATGTGATTTAACAATTTTTTGGAGACAGCCATGACAAACTTTAACTATTCATACTTTAGCAACTTTTATTGGTCTTACTTTAGCCAGCTAATGACGCTTTCGACATCTTCGATTAGACCCATAACGCTCAAATAAAAGTTTGGACTGATTGCCAGTCCCAGGATTTAAAGTCATGAATATTGCACATACATCACAACAACATCAAACAGAAACCATTTTAGCTTTACCACAGCAGCTTAAGCAGCAATTGCCACTGTCTCCGCAATTGGCTGTACAAGTCGCTGAACAGCGTCAAATTATTCAAAATATTTTAGAGGGTAAAGATCACCGTTTAATGGTGATTACCGGACCATGTTCCATTCATGATGAAGCTTCCGCACTGGAATATGCAGAAAAATTAAAACAGCTTCAGGAACAGGTTTCTGATCAAATTTTCCTGGTTATGCGGGCCTATATTGAAAAACCACGTACCACCGTAGGCTGGAAAGGCTTCCTGTATGACCCAGAACTCGATGGCTCATCCAATATGCAATTGGGTCTGGAAAAATCTCGTGCACTGTACCTAAAACTGATTGGCATGAGCCTGCCGATTGCCTCAGAGATCTTAAGTCCAATGGCAACGGCGTATTTCGATGATCTATTGGCCTGGGGTGCGATTGGCGCGCGTACCAGTGAATCACAAATTCACCGTGAAATTTCCAGCCATATGCCGTACAGCATCGGTTTCAAAAATGGGACAGATGGTTCGATTCAAATTGCTCTTGATGCTATTCAGTCAGCTTCCAATCCACATCAGTTCATGGGCATGAGCCAATCGGGTCTGCCGTGTATCCTGAGCTCAAAAGGGAATCCAAAAGCACATTTGATCCTGCGTGGTTCAAATAGTGGTCCGAACTACCAGTTGTCTGAAATTGAAAAAATTAAAGCGAAACACTCAACCGATTTGCCGGCCCTGGTTATTGATTGCAGTCATGGTAATAGTTCAAAAAACCCAATGCTACAACCTGAAGTGCTGGAGCAAATCGTCGCTGAACGTTTGCACAGCAATGTGCGGGGTGTAATGCTCGAAAGTCATCTGGTCGATGGCAATCAGAAAATCTCTGAAGATATGGTTTACGGCCAGTCAGTGACTGATGGATGTCTGGGCTGGACAAAAACCGAGCAATTATTGTTAAATATGGCTGATTCACTGCGATGCGAAAGTTTAAAGCGTAGCGCTTAAACTCACGATCTTATCTTTCCTCAATTCGTTGAGGAAAGATATTATGATCGGATATGGTTGTTCAGAAGTATTTTTCTAAATGCTGAAAGCAACAATTCGATATTTTGAAAATTAAAACAATGAGTATTAAAACGATTTTAAAAAATTCATAAAAAATAATTAATTTAAAAAAATAAACAATAACAATAATTTATTAGAGGTCAGCCTGATACTGTTTTTAAACAGCGGATGAGTAATGATCCTAGGAAGCTTGCTATGTATACAACTGAATTGCTCGATGAAGCACGTAAATTTATGCACCATATGCTGACCAAAGTCGTTGAATATGGTGGTTCCGATCTTTTTATTACAGCTGATTTCCCGCCCAGTATCAAACAGCAAGGGTTAATGAAACCGTTTGGCCAGCAGAAACTCACAGCCGATAAGACCCGTTTGTTTGCTTATGCCTTGATGAATGAGCGACAGATTCAGGAATTTGAATCGGTGATGGAATGCAATTTTAGTATTAGCATCCCGGGCGTGTCGCGCTTCCGGGTTAATGTCTTCCAGCAACAGCACAATGTAGGCATGGTGATTCGGGTCATTACGACAGATATTCCAAGCTTTGAGCAGTTAGGCTTACCAGCTTCATTGCAACAGGTCATCATGCAGAAACGTGGTTTGGTGCTGGTAGTTGGTGCAACGGGTGTCGGGAAATCGACTACATTGGCAGCCATGATTGATTATCGTAATACTCATACTGAAGGGCATATTATTACGATCGAAGACCCGGTGGAATATGTCTATCAGCATAAAAACTCGATGATCACCCAGCGTGAAATTGGTGTAGATTGCGTTTCCTGGCACAATGCACTGATTAATACCATGCGGCAGGCACCTGACGTTATCGTGATTGGCGAAATCAGGGATACAGACAGTATGGAGCATGCAATTGCCTTTGCTGAATCTGGCCATTTATGTCTTGCAACACTCCATTCTAATAATGCCGATCAGGCACTGGACCGGATTATTAACTTCTTTCCAGAAGAACGCCGTAATCAGTTACTGCTAGATTTATCAGCTAATATCAAAGCCGTGATTTCTCAGCGGCTAATTCGCACTGAAGATGGTAAAGGTCGTCGGGCTGCGGTAGAAATTCTGCAAAATACTCCTTTAGTTTCTGACCTGATTCGTAAAGGTGAATTCCATGAACTTAAAACGATTATGGCTCGTTCGCGGGAACTGGGCATGCAAACCTTTGATCAGGCATTATTTGATTTATATAACCAAGGCATTATTTCTTATGAAGAAGCCTTGCGTAATGCAGACTCCAGCAATGAATTACGTTTGCAAATCAAGCTGAAGAGCAGTCGTATTAATCCTGTTTTACAGGCAGAAAATGCACAGATTTCACTTCTGGAACAGTCCAGATCGCGTGCACTTTCTCCTGATTAATCTTGGCTTTTTAATAAACAGACTACTATTCAGTTCAATAGAACTGAGTCATAAATCTTCTTTAATGGTGGCTTTTAAGCAAGGCAGTTTTAGGCCACCTATCTAATTTTTTAATTTTATCCTTACTTGCCTGGTGAATTCAGTTTCACCGTCTTGCATTTATCCTGAATATGATCTTTTTCATTGTAATATTCTTTTAAAATGAAATAGGTTTTAAAAGGCAATATATGTCTACTTAATTGATATTTAATTGAACTACATCATATAAATTTTAAAAAATATTTTCTTTATAAATCAAATCTGTTTGAGGCTTTAAAAAAAACGCTGCACAATAAAAATCAAATGATATTGGCATGAATCAAGCATTTAAATTCATGTAATTGTGTATTTCCAGGGGAAGAGAATGTTCACGGCAGAACTGTTGGACGAAGCAAAAAAATTCATGCATCACATGCTGACCAAAGTAGTGGAATATGGGGGCTCAGACTTATTTATTACCTCAGATTTTCCACCGAGTATTAAACATCAGGGCTTAATGAAGCCCTTTGGACAACAAATTCTTACTGCTGAAAAAACCAAACTGTTTGCTTATAGCTTGATGAATGATAAACAGCGTCAAGAGTTTGAAGCTGAACTAGAATGTAACTTCGCGATTACTGTACCGGGTGTATCGCGCTTCCGGGTAAATGTTTTTGTACAACAGCTTCAGGTCGGGATGGTAATCCGGACCATTACGGCAGAAATTCCAAATTTCCAGAAACTGAAATTACCAGAATCATTGAAACACGTGATTATGGAAAAACGCGGTCTGGTACTGGTTGTAGGAGGAACGGGTTCAGGTAAATCGACCTCTCTGGCAGCGATGATTGACTACCGCAATGAAAATTCGGCGGGGCATATCATTACCGTGGAAGATCCGGTGGAATATGTACATAAACACAAGAAATCCATGATTACTCACCGTGAAGTTGGAGTCGATTGCCATTCCTGGCACAATGCGCTGAAAAATACCTTGCGTCAGGCCCCCGATGTAATTCTGATCGGTGAGATTCGGGATACCGAAACCATGGAACACGCAATTGCCTTTGCTGAAACCGGACATTTATGTCTGGGTACACTGCATTCCAATAATGCTAACCAGACTTTGGACCGGATTATTAACTTCTTCCCGGAAGAACGCCGTAATCAGTTATTAATGGATTTATCTTCGAATATGAAGGCGATTATTTCCCAGCGTCTGATTCGTACTCAGGATGGAAAAGGGCGTCGGGCTGCAATTGAAATCATGTTAAATACACCTTTGATTTCTGATCTGATTCTAAAAGGTGAGTTTCATGAGCTGAAAGCCATTATGGGCAAATCTCGTGAACTGGGCATGCAGACTTTCGATCAGGCCTTATTTGACCTGTATAACGAGGGTGCGATTTCTTATGAGGAAGCATTGCGTAATGCTGATTCGACTAATGAATTACGTTTACAGATCAAGCTGAAAAGCAACCGCCAGGATAATCCTGCTGCTGGAGAAGCAACACAATTCACGATGATGCAAGAACCGAAAGCTGAAGAAAAAGAACAGGAAAATACTTCAGCATCTGAATAAATACATCTTCGTGTCAGAATTAAAACAGGCAGTTCATCTGCCTGTTTTTTTATTATATTTAGATATTAACTTGTATTAGGCAGTCTTAACTTGAACGACCAGTTTAAAGTAAACAATACTGCATAAGGTGAGTAAACTACAGAGAATAAAGGCGAACTGATAACTATAAGTCGCAATAAGCGCCCCAATCAGTAGCGAACCGACCGCAATTCCTACATCATAGAAGGTATAAAAGGTCGAAGTAGCATAACCAATCCGGTGTTTCGGTGCACGTTGAATGGCCAGTGTTTGAATGCAAGGTTGTGCGCTGCCAAAACCGATACCAATCAATACCGCAGCCAGCAGGAATCCCCCCAACGTCTGAATCTGACTGAGTAAAAAGAGTCCTAAGCTAAAGATGAGTAGCGCAGGATAAATCACATATTGTGGACCTTTGCGATCGTAAATTTTTCCGGTAATCGGACGTAAACTCATCATGGAAATGGCGAATACGACAAAGAATAAACTGGCATAAGCCATCAGGTTTTTACTGGCAGCAAAAGGTGCAATAAAAGACATGATGCTGGCATAAGAGAAAGAAATCAGAGCTGCCAGAACAGCAACAGGCAATGCTTTCTTTTCTACAACATCAGACAACACCAGTCCTTTTTTCTCAGGAATAGTTTGAATGATGTGCTCAGGCTCTTTGACCGGAATCATTAAGCAGAAAGCAAATCCGATAAAAACTAATGCAATAAGCAGCGTTGTGATCTGAAAATAAGACCAGTATTCAATCAGACTTAAGCCAATCAATGGTCCTAGAACAATACCCAGATTGACTGACATGACGTAATAGCCCATGCCTTCGCCTTTACGCTGTTCTGGAATAAACTGATTTACTACAGGGACACAGACGGTAGTCAAAATACTAAACCAGATCCCATGCAAAAAACGGATGATAAATAAGGTCGTCAACTGATCGGCAAGCAGGTAGGCTAGGGAAAATAGACTGAAAAAGATTCCAGAAACAATCAGGGTTTTACGGATACCCAATTTTTCAATAATTAGGCCACTAAATGGTCGTACAGCAATCGCTGAAATCATGAACAAGGTCATGGCCAGACCAGCTTGGGCTAAGTTTCCGCCTAATTCTTTCAGGATATAAATCGGTAAAATCGTGGTTTGTGCAAAATAGAAAATAAATAAAAACAGGTTATTGGCCAGACACAGCACAAAAGGCTTGGTCCATAAAGGCAATAGATTGGATTTCATAATTTTCCTAAATTGATCTATAGGGAAATGCTGCGATGAGCATGAATATTATTTTTATAAAGCAGCCTGAGCTATCTGATGCGAGTGATAGCAGGTACAGCAAAGACTTTAAGAAAAATGTGTGAAAAATACAATAAAATTCCGATATAAATACATTGTATTTGATGGTGAGCTTTAAATACGAAGTTTTCAATGCGTAAAAAAATCAGCCCGCAGGCTGATTCTTATTTTTCCATACTAAATCAAAGTAGCTTATAGGCCAGCTTCATATTCTGTATTAGACAATAGCTTTTCTACATCTGCCATATTGTCCGGTTTGATTTTATAGATCCAGCCTTTGCCATACGGGTCATCATTAATGAAGTCAGGATCATCTTCAAGCGCAGCATTGATTTCAACCACTGTACCAGAGACAGGTGCATGAATATCAGAAGCAGTTTTCACTGATTCAACCACGCCAGCCTGTTCGCCCGCAGTAATATGTGAGTCAAGATCTGGTGCTTCTACATAAACCAGATCACCTAATGCATCCTGTGCATGGTCGGAAATACCGGTCACAACAAGATCACCCTCAATGCGTACCCATTCATGCGTACTTGCGTACTTTAATTCTGAAGGATGATTCATTGATAACTCCCTAAAAATCTTAAGATCATTTTTGATATGTTTTATACATTCTTTTTGGCCAAAACAAAAGGTTTATCCGTGCTTATAAATAAGGATCTTTACGCCAGTTGCTCGGGCTACGACCACTCCAGCGCTTAAACGCCCGACTAAAATTGGCCACATCACTATAGCCAAGTTCATCAGCGATCTGCTCCAGAGTAAAGTCTGTACGGGATAATAAGGAAGTGGCATGCCGGTAGCGCACTTCATCCACTAGCGTAGAGAAAGAAGTACCTTCAGCGGCCAACTGACGCTTTAAGGTTCGATCCGACATATGCAGCCGTTCAGCTACGCTTTCAATACTCAGATAATGCTGTTCGGAATGAGTCAGAATATCCCGTACCCGCATGGCAATCCGGTGCCGTTCACCAAGTGCCGATAATTCAGCTTCACACTGGTTAATCGCAATCTGGCTAGCAATCGGATCAGCGTGTACCAACTTGTTCATCAGGTAGCTTTTATCAAAGCTTAAAATTAAATGCGGCTGTTCAAAACGGAACTGATGCGTAGGAAATTTCGCCATGAAGCGCTCAAAACCTTCCGGTTTTTTGAAATCAAAGTCGATTTCACCGGTTGCATCGTTAACCCCGGTAATGGCTTTGGCCATACTGATCAGGCCAATCATCAGGGCAATTGAAATTTCGGTGCGAAGCGGTTCCAGCTGAATATCAGTTTGCAACTGTACGGTTGCCTTAGCGCCAAAGGTCGAGAAAAATAGCTGCAGGAAGGGTAAACGTAACTGAATGAATCGGTTCGCTAGCACCAGAGCTTCGGTAATATTATTCGCCGTCATGATGGCATAACCGATAAAGCCATGAATCGAAATCCGCATCTGGGTACCTAAGTGATAACCCAGTGTCGGTTCACCAGTGAGCTTCAGGGCATGCTTGACCAGTTCATTGGCCACAGGGGTCGGAATACGGTAATCAGGATCTGCCAACTGTTCACTGGTCAGGCCAAAAGGCTTAAAAAGCGACTCATTATTATACCCCCAGCGGGAAATGACATCGAGAAGCAAGAGACCGTATACACCTGGAATACCTTGGTCTTGGCGTGGAGCTATTGTTTTCATGCGCGATCCGTTGCACTCATTCAAATTTTTTTATTTTCACTTCATATTGGCATGAAAAAGCCATTTTCTTGATAAAAATTGTTGGACAAAGCTGTGGCAATTTCCACAAGCAGATTTTAATCAACTTCAAGCAGAGTAGCTCAACTTAAAGTTGGAAATCAATGTAAACCAGAGATATTTTAGGGATTTAATTTTAAGCCTACAGATTTCTATTAATTCAGAATAGGGCTGTTTTTTGAATAATCTGGAATTTAAAAATGCTTGTGGAATAGTTGATATTCCCATAAAAGCAAACCGAAGCATGGCTATTCAAGTGACTCAAATAGAATGCTTCGGTTTCTGTTGTAGAGCTTAGCTACTACTGAATAGAGCGATTATGCTTCGTGTAAGTTATCAGTTTTGGCATGTTGCTGTACCAAGAACCCGCCGGTTTGACGCTGCCATAGCTGCGCATAGATTCCGTTTAAGGCCACCA
Organism: Acinetobacter sp. YH12137; assembly: GCF_013418535.1. Taxonomy (NCBI): domain Bacteria; kingdom Pseudomonadati; phylum Pseudomonadota; class Gammaproteobacteria; order Moraxellales; family Moraxellaceae; genus Acinetobacter; species Acinetobacter sp. YH12137. The sequence continues at coordinate 26,417 of NZ_VPBW01000009.1, forward strand.
GTTCATCATGCGTACCTTGCTCGGCAATTTTACCTTGATCCATCACAATCAGACGATCCATCTGCGCAATGGTAGAAAGACGATGCGCAATCGCAATAACCGTTTTGCCTTGCATCAAGTCATCCAGACTATTCTGAATAGCCGCTTCAACCTCAGAATCCAGAGCACTGGTGGCTTCATCCAGAATCAGAATCGGTGCATCTTTCAAGAATACCCGGGAAATGGCAATACGTTGGCGCTGTCCACCAGAAAGCTTCACGCCACGTTCACCTACATAGGCGTCATAGCCTCTACGGCCACGCAAATCAGTCAGATTCGGAATAAATTCTTCTGCTTTGGCCTTGCGTACAGCTTCAAACATCTCTTCATCAGTTGCATCCGGACGACCGTATTTGATATTTTCAGCTACGGTACGATGCAGCAAAGACGTATCCTGAGTGACCAGCGCAATATTTTTACGCAAACTGTCCTGAGTGACATCGGCAATATCCTGATCATCAATCAGAATACGGCCCTGATTCAGATGATAGAAATGCAATAGCAATTGAATCAGGGTCGATTTACCAGCTCCAGAACGCCCCACGATGCCGATTTTTTCACCTGGGCGAATGGTCAGATTAAACTGGTCAATGACCGGTTTTTCATTATAGGCAAAAGTGACATTATCAAATTTAATCTCACCGTGTTTTAGCTCCAGTTCTTTCGCATCTTCTTTGTCTTGAATATTGATCCGACGACCTAGAGTTTTCATCCCGTCCTGAATGGTACCGACATTTTCAAACAGGGCAGAGGTCTGCCACATCATGAACTCGGCAATACTATTCAGCTTTAATACCATCGCTGTAGTGGCTGCAATAATCCCAAGCTGCGCTTGACCTTGCATCCAGAGCCAGATTGCAGTACCCAGCACACCTGCATATAGCACAACACTCAGCATCAGAATGCTGATTTCGTATTGAGCGCCCAGACGCATTTGCTTATACACCGTAACCATAAATTCCTGCATAGAGGATTTGGCATACTGGCTTTCACGACCCGCATGCGCAAACAATTTTACGGTCTGAATATTGGTATAGGCATCAGTCACACGTCCGGTCATGACTGCACGCGCATCCGCTTGTAAGGATGAAATTTTGCTTAATCTTGGAATGAAATAGCAAGCAGCACAAATAAACAAGAATAGCCAGACCATAAGCGGCAAGATAAGTAAGGGTGAAATGGCACCCAAAACAATATTAATTGTGACGAAATAAATCAGCACATAAGCCAACATATCGCCCAAAATGACCCAGAATTCCCGGATCGCCAGCGCCGTTTGCATGACTTTGGCCGATAAACGTCCGGCAAAATCATTATGGAAGAAGTCCAAACTCTGTTTGAGCAATAAATTATGGAAGCGCCAACGCAGACGCATCGGGAAATTACTGTATAAAATCTGATGCTTGATCAGGGACTGGGCACTGGCAAACAGGATATTGGCCAGCAAGATAATACTCAATAAGGTCAGGTTGCTGGCATGTTGATCTAAAAAAGTCTCTGGCTGACTTTGACTCAACCAGTTCACCAGATCACCAATTTTTGAATACAGTAAGGCCTCAAAACTGGCTGCACCTGCGGTACACAATACTAGAATCAGCAAATAACGGCGTACCCCATAAGCTGCTTGCCAGACAAAGGGGAAAAACCTGGTGGGTAAAGGTTGATTCAGGTTTTTGGTGGGATAGGGGTCTACCAGCCGTTCAAGCCATCGAAACATTAACGTACTCTTATCATGTATTTTCTTTGCGAGGATTATAAAGGATTCTGCTTTTTGAAGTCTGAATTTGAGTGAAATTGCCACAAATGTTTAACTAAATCAAACTTTAGGTTGCAGAGCAGAAACTCATGCCAGATTTATGCCAGCTGATATGAAAACTAAAAATAAGAGCTTGAAATCGTTTTAAATACTGAGAATAAAAAAGCCCGAAATAGAGATTATGTCGGGCTTAAGTTAAGAGGTTAGTTTAAGTGATAATCGGAGATGAAGAACTCGCGTTAAAAGATTCTTTAAAATCACTTCCAGAAGGCGCCTGATAAACTTTCAATCCAAATTCCGGAATAATCGCCAGAATATGGTCCATGATATCTGACTGGATATTCTCATACTCTGCCCAAACCGTCGTATTGGTGAAAGCATAAATTTCCAGTGGCAAACCTTCGCTGGTCGGTTGTAACTGACGCACCATCAATGAGAAATCTTTGGCAATACCCGGATGCTGTTGCAGATAAAATTCCAGATAAGCGCGGAACGTTCCTAAATTGGTCAGACGGCGCTGGTTGTATTGTGAATGATGCTGGAGCTGCTGGTTAAACTTCTCTAGTTCTTCTGATTTGGTATTCAGATATTGATCCAGCAGGATAAAATTTTTCAGCTTGTTCTGTTCTTCAGCCGTCATGAAATGTACGCTGGTTTGATCAATATGAATTGAACGTTTGATCCGGCGGGCACCCGCTTCCTGCATGCCGCGCCAGTTTTTAAAGGTATCAGTCACCAGTTTATTGGTCGGAATCGTGGTCACAGTCTTGTCAAAGTTCTGCACAGTCACTGTATGTAATGACATATCAATGACATCACCATCGGCATTTAGGGTCGGCATTTCAATCCAGTCACCAATACGTACCATGTCATAAGATGAAATCTGAACCGAAGCCACCAGTGACAGAATCGTATTTTGAAAGACCAGCATCAGGACAGCGGCCATCGCACCAAAGCCAGCGAGCAAGGTGAATACATCTTTTTTCAGGAAAGTGCCTAAAATCATCAAGCCACAAACAATGAAGATGATCAGCTTGACCAGCTGTAAATAACCTTTAATCGGCTTGTTGCGTGACTTGGGATTACGCTGATAAATCAGGTTAAAGATATTCAGTAACTCACCGAGTGCCAGAGCAATGGTCAGGAAAATAAACGCCTGAGCACCCATTTGCACAAAGGTTTGCACCTTATCGGATAAATGCGGGACAGTGGTAATCCCGTTCATGATCACGATTGCCGGAACAATATTGGAAATCCGGCGAATCACACTATGTTCAGCAAAAATCTGATTATTGGCAAAGGGCATTTTGGAAATCAGTTGACGAATACCGCGTACGACAATCTGTTTGGCAAACACATTGGCAAGGATGGCCAGTAAAATCACAATACTCAGTGAAGATAACATTTCCAGCCATGGGTACTGATCGGCCCAATCTCGAATATTCTGAATAAAATTAAACTGTTCCAACTGATCTTTCTCTTTAACTCAAAAAATTTGTTAGAGTTTATAGGTTTAAACGCAATTTTTTAATCTTGGATAACCTTTTAAAACATATCTTTCTTAGAGGCTGCAAACTTAATCACTATTCAGGCATTTGTTTTTATTTTATCGGAACAGTATTTTTTTCCTTGAGGTTAATTCAGATTGAATAGATCAATGAAAATTGATTGGTTAATGGCTAGGAAATGTGAAAAATCGATAGAACAGCCTAACTTGGTATTCCTATGCTTCTTTTTAAACTTTAAAAAATTAAAAAAGGTCAGAGTGAATTAAAGAATTTGGTATAGCGTTTATTATGTTAGTTCAACATAACTTAATGTTTATTTTACATTTTATATACTTACTTTTTTTAGGGGATAGTGCTAGGATTAAAATCATATAATCTTAATCATTAAAAATGAAAAATCTTCAAATAGTTATAGCACAAGCTTACATTCCTATGAACTGGAACATATTGAGCAATCAATAAGCCATGAAATTAATAACACTATATTAGAGATAGTGGTTAATGATGAATCTTTTGAAAAAATTGATTGTTACTTGTATTCAAAAAAAGATACGAAAAAATTCTTAAAAGCTCTATACATTATGTAATAGCACTCTTAGAAAGAGCAAAGTATAGGGTAGAAAAAGCTCAGCAAAATAACGTGAGTCCTTTGCATATCTGCTTATACGTGATTAAGAAAATTGAGGGATTTATTGAATATTTACAGACTAAATTTTAGTTATTAGCGCTTTCATTTAAAGCCTGTTATATGAAATCTGAAGTTTCCACATAGGATTTGAATTGAGTGAAATTTGCTATCTATTAAAACAAGAATATGCAAAAGACAAGCTGACATAGACTTAATGAAACAGATTAAAAAAACCGGCAAGTATGCCGGTTTTTTTATTTATGCTTTTCTTTTAAGGAAAATGTGTTTACCACATTAAATCATCAGGAATCACATAAGCTGCATATGGATCTTCTTCATCAGTAGTTTCTTCATTTTTCTCTGAATTATTCACGATGATAAAGCCTTCCATTTTTGAATTGATGCGATCCGCCAGAGCTTTAGGCAGGAAGGCATAACTCTCATTTTCACGTGCAATCACCAGACTGCCAGCGACCAGTGCATTATAAATCTGCTGGTTGATATAAACTTTCTTGATCTTGCTGTCATCAATAAACTGATAACTAATTTCGCCATCCGTATCGCGGATTTTATGCTGGTTAATCATCTGCATGATGGCAGCTTTGAGTTCTTTTTCCTGCAACTGGGCTTTTTTCGCCTGTTCAATGGCTTGGTCTTTAGCCAGCTTTTCCTGTTTGTCCTGCTCAATCTTGGCCTTGATTTCGGCTTCTTTACTGTCACCTGTGCGTTTTTCATGTACAGCCTGTTTAGACAGTTTTTTGGCTTTTTTATTATCGACCAAGCCTGCCTTTAACAATTGTGCCTGTAATGCATTTTTAACCATGAGAATTTCCAGAAATTAGTCGTGTTGATGTCGATAACGTAAATAGATCACCCAATAGGTCAGGCTAAGCAGCAGGCTTAACACTGTAGGGACCAGGAATGCATTTAATTTTAAATAAGGATAAATCCAGCTGGCAAGTATGCCACCCACCAAAAAGCCGGCCAGAATCAGCATATGCAGGATCACTTTACGGGATTCTACTACCAGACCACGCAGGCGATAGCCCATAGCCAGACCTAAATCGGTCAGTACACCAGACAAATGGGTGGTCCGGATAATCGCACCTTTATAGTGGCTGACCATGGCATTTTGTACACCCATCGCGACACAGGCCCATAACAAGGCATAACGCGGGAAATAGGGCAATAACAGCCAGCAAATGAATATAAAAAAAGCCACCAGGCTTAAAGGATAACCATACAGGCGTCCCAAGCGAAAGTGACTATTTCCTAAAATCAGCCCGCTATACATCGAGCCAATCACATAACAGAGCGTAACCAGAATCAGATACAAAATCTGGCGTGGTTGCCAGTCCAGCAGCGCCATCGCCAGCATACTGACGTTACCGGTCATATGTGAAACGGACTGATGCAACACGGTCACCAGTCCTAATACATTAATCATTCCGGCATTTACCGCAAGGAAGAATGCACCCAATTGAACCCACGATGGTAAACGCTGTAATGGCATGGCAATATCATTAGAAAAACATCTTGATTCTTCAATATAAAATCAATCTGTAGCGCGGTCTACTGCTGTTGTAAATAAAACATCGGTAGATGAGTTGAGTGCAGTCTCGGTAGAGTCCTGCAATACACTGATCACCATACCAATTGCCACCACTTGCATTGCGATATCTGAAGAAATCCCGAACAGGCCACAAGCCACGGGAATTAGCAATAGTGAACCACCAGCCACACCTGAAGCACCACACGCAGACACAGTCGCTACGATAGAAAGAATTAGCATAGTAGTGAAGTCAACATTAACACCTAAAGTATTTACTGCAGCTAAAGACAACACGGTAATCGTCACTGATGCACCGGCCATGTTAATTGCTGCACCTAAAGGAATTGCTACGCTTGAAGTAGTCTCTTTCACACCTAAGCGTTTTGCCAAGTCCAGGTTTACCGGAATATTGGCAGCAGAACTGCGGGTAAAGAACGCGGTAATGCCACTTTCACGTAAGCAGGTAAAGACCAGTGGATACGGATTACGACGGGTAATGAAACCGACCATTAACGGGTTAATCACCAAGGCTACAAATACCATGGTACCCAGCAAAACAGCTAATAAATGCGCATAGCTGGTCAAGGTATCTAGGCCCGCTTCAGCAAAAGTCACGGCAACCAGACCAAAAATACCCACTGGCGCAAAGCTGATCACCAGACGAATTACATAATTGATTGCATTGGCAGCGTCATTTAAACAGGTTTTAGTTGTGTGTGATGCATGACGGAAGGCAATTCCTAACGCAATTGACCATGCCAGAATTCCAATAAAATTCGCTTCAGCAATGGCAACCACCGGGTTCGCTACAAAGCTCAGCACCAAATTTTTGAGAATTTCACCTAGGCTGCCTGGCGGCTGTAAATCACCTTGCGCTGCAATATCCAGGAACAATGTGCTTGGAAATAAAATACTGGCGATCACAGCGCTTAATGCTGCCAGGAACATGCCGACAGCATACATCAGCATAATAGGTCTTATCGTTGAATTGGTCTGGCCAACCTGGAAATTTGCAATTGATGCAAGAACCAGAATGAAAACCAGAACTGGCGCGACGGATTTTAGTGCCTTAATAAACAGATCACCCAACAGGCTTAAGGAAGGTGCAGCTTCAGGAAATAACAGAGCCACACCAACGCCTAGAATAATGGCGATGATGATTCGGGAGACTAAACTCAGACGCGATAGGGCAGAAAACATAAGGTTGCCTTGTGAAAATTACGAGGGCTAAATGCGAAAAAAATTTGCGTTATTTTATACTTAAATTAAGGATCGCTTAAAATATATTTTTAGATAATATTTAAGTGACTGAAAATTAATAAATAATTAAGATGGTTTTTTATCTTGATCGTATTATTTCCATACAAAATTCTTAGAAATAGCCAGATTTACTGATTGGTTTTTAATCTTTATTTTTTAAATGAATATAGAATTTAAATCAATCATTTCCAGTTATGTTTCAGTTCAATTCGTTGCATGACAGCATGTCTATCATACAACGAATTAAAAAATCTTAAATCATATAATGTTGAGGCTTCTCGAAGATTTCCGGAGCCAGATCCTGAATTGCCTGAAAATGGGTTAGATAAATCCGGCCACTCAAATGTGTCATGAGTTTGGAGGCTTGCAAGCGGTCGAATACCGGGCCTTTCACTTCTGCAAAGTGCAGGCGAATATTCAGTTTGGATAATTCAGCATTGAGCTCTTCCAGCGTTTCCAAAGCACTCAAGTCAATGGCACTAATACTAGAGCAGTTCAAAATCACATGCTCTAACTTGTCATTTAAACTTAACTGATTAATCAGATAACCTTTAAGAGTATGCGCATTTAAAAAACTTAGGTTTTCATCAATACGCAGAGATAGAACCCGATCAGAAGTCATCACCTGATGACGCTGGATATTCCGGAAATGCTGGGTGCCTTCGACCAGACCCACGACTGCAATATGAGGGCGGCTGATGCGCCATAGCATAAGAATAAAGGTCGAAATAATCCCGACGATTAGACCGGTAGTAATATCCAGTAATACCACACCAAAAAAAGTAATCCACATGGCAATGCCATCAGCTTTGGAATAACGCCAGGCATCGACGAAAGGCTGGAAATTGACCAGTTTCCAGATAGACACAATAATGGTTGCAGCCAGAATGGTCAGCGGCAGATCCTCAAAGAAGCTGGTAAAAAACAGACTAACCACGACAATCAATAAAGAAGACAATACGCCAGCCAAAGGTGTTTTGGCACCAGCGTCAGCATTAACCACCGTACGTGACAGGCTGCCGGTTACAGGAAAGGCGGAGCTGATTCCGGCACTGATATTGGCTACACCGAGCGCAATTAATTCTTGGTTACTGTTTAAATTGCTACGCTGCTGTAGCGCCGTTGCCTGAGCAATAGAGAGAGATTCTACAAAGCTGATCATGGCAATCATGCTGGCACCCGGTAATAAGGTCATCACCAGTTCCCAGTTCCAGTGCGGGAAAGACAAGGGCGGAAAGCCTGAAGGAATTTCTCCGACCGTTTTAATGCCTTGAACTTTTAAATCCAAAAACAGAACGGCAGCAATACCGAGAAAAACCAGAATCAGTGGAACTGCTCGAACCAGAAAATCAGTCGAACCGATCCGACTTTGTATCGCTTGAGATTTTAATAGTTTTGGCAGATAAACCAGTAGGCCGATAGAAAGCAGGCCAAAGATCAGGCTCGGAAGATGCAAAAGTGGCAAATATTCAACCAGGCTTTTCACCAGCTCGGGAATATTATTGGCTTTTAAAGGCAAATCCACCAGAAATTTGAACTGTCCAAAAGCAATCAATAGAGCCGAAGCAATAATAAAACTCTGAATGACTGGATGGCTGATCAGCTGAATCAAAAAGCCAAAACGGAACAGGCCCAAAAGCAGGGAAATAATGCCGACCATCAATGCCAATAAAGTTGCCGCTTCAATATAGACCGGAGAACCTACTTCAAATAAAGGATTCAGTGTGGCAAAGGTCATCATGGAAATGATGGCTACTGGTCCAATCGATAAGGTCGTACTGCCGCCCAATAAGGCATAAATGATCATTGGTAGAATACTGGCATAGAGTCCCATAATCGGTGGCAAACCTGCCAGCATGGCATAGGCCATCCCTTGGGGTACCAGCATCGCGACGACAATCAGGGCAGCCAGTACATCTGATTTTAATTTCACTGGGCTGTACTGACTTAACCATGACCAGGCAGGGAGTCTATTGAGCAGTCTAGACTTAAAATTTGGCATATACAGGTCTAAATCACAAATATAGATATATTATGCACAAATTCTGCTAAGAAGTCTTAGGATATAAATAGGTGATCATTCACATTTTAAAAAATGAATGAGAGGACAAAGGATCAAGGCAAAAGACTTAAAACTCTCAGTAGAGAAAATTTAAATCAGGCAGATCGCTTTAAAATAAAACAGGACGAATGAGGTAAATTGCAGCTTTAAGCGACTGCTTGATTTACACAGTAGATTTGATAAAGCTTTTTTAACATTTCTACCAGGTTCTGGTCTTTGATCGAATAATAGATCTGTTTACCGTCTCGACGGGTATTTACCGCATCGCTTTTACGCAAAATCATGAGCTGCTGAGACAGGGTTGGCTGTCTGATCTCGGTAATCTCTTCAATTTGAGAGACATTCAGTTCATTTTGGGAGAGATGACATAAAATGAGCAGTCGGTCCGTATTGGCCATTAACTTTAAAATACCGACAACCTGTTGAGCTGAATCCCGCATCGCGGCAATTTCAAGATCGGTTTTCATTTACTATGTCCATTTATACAATTACAGCCCGCGAATTATACGACTCGAACAGCATGAATTGATGGATAGAAAGCGTGAATTACTATGGTTTTTAATGAATTGTGTTATCAAGAATAGTTATAATTTACTAATTAAAATATAAGATAATTTTATCGTGTTCCGGTTTTTTAGAAAGAAGATGTTTCATTTCAAACTGCTATCGTGATTCCATCTTGTTTCAGGCATCTACAAAGCCGGAAAATGCTTGTATCATGTAAATACATCTTGGCGAATAACATCAAGGATATTCTAATGACTACAGATTCAGCTTTTCCAACACCTGCCAATTTAGGTATCGCGGTTTATAGCAATAATGCAGAGGCAATTGGTAATACCCCTCTGGTTCGTATCAATCGTGCCATTTCAGGCGGAGCGACTGTACTTGCGAAAATTGAAAGCCGTAACCCGGCATTTTCGGTGAAATGCCGTATTGGCGCAGCCTTGATTGCTGATGCAGAAAAGTCAGGTAAATTGAAGCCGGGCATGCACATTGTTGAGCCAACCAGTGGTAATACCGGTATTGCGCTGGCATTTGTAGCAGCGGCTAAAGGCTATGATATTACCTTAACCATGCCATCCAGCATGAGTATTGAACGCCGTAAAGTGGTGAAAGCATTAGGTGCTAATTTAGTACTGACAGATCCAGCCAAAGGCATGAAAGGCGCGGTGGAAGAAGCACAACGTCTGGTGAATGAAAATCCTGAACTGTATTACCTGCCACAACAGTTTGAAAATCCGGCCAACCCAAAAATCCATGAAGAGACGACCGGTCCTGAAATCTGGGAAGCGACTGGAGGTAATGTCGATATTCTGGTAGCGGGTGTAGGTACAGGCGGTACGATTACCGGTATTTCACGCTTTTTTGAAAAAGTGAAAAACAAGCCGATTTATTCAGTTGCTGTAGAGCCTGCTGAATCTGCCATTATTGGTCAGGCAAAACGTGGTGAGACACTCACTCCAGGACCACATAAAATTCAGGGTATTGGCGCGAACTTTATTCCAAAGAACCTGGATCTGGATCTGGTAGATGAAGTGATTGCCATTACTAGTAGCGATGCAGTGGAATGGGCACGTAAAACTGCGACTCAAGAAGGCATCTTGGTGGGTATTTCAAGTGGTGCTGCAATGGCTGCAGCTGCGCAACTGGCTGCACGTCCTGAAAATGCAGGCAAAAATATCGTGGTGATTCTGCCAGATGGTGGTGAGCGCTATTTATCTTCAATTCTTTTTGAAGATATTTCTGCTGAGTAAATATTTAACAAATTAGTTTCACTAAATCTCGAAAAAGCCTGAAGTCATCTTTGGGCTTTTTTATTGGACTTTATGCCTTCATATAATGAAAGATCAAGAATTTAAACCAGAAGCTTGACCTTCCCATTATGGTAATGTTTAAGCTATAGCATAGGCAGTGAATGGGTGAATGGAGAGTGCAGAATGAATAAACCAGCAACCACACAGTTGTACGAACAGCAGGTACAGATTTCAGGAATGACCTGTGCCTCTTGTGTCGCACGTGTGGAAAAAGCCTTAAAGAAAATTGAAGGTGTGGTGGAAGCGAACGTCAATCTCTCCACTGAACAGGCTTTTTTAAAAAGTGAACAACCTATTCCTGCAACGCAACTCGTCAATGCTATCAATAAAATCGGTTTTGAAGCCGTGATCCAGCAGTTTGATTTAAATATTGAAGGCATGACCTGTGCCTCTTGTGTAGCTCGTGTTGAAAAAGCCTTGAAAAAAGTCAATCAGGTACTGGATGCGCAGGTTAATCTGGCAACCGAAAAAGCTCATGTCACTGCAATTCGTCCTCTCGCTGTTTTCCAACTGGTTAAGGCGGTACAAAAGGCCGGCTTTGATATTCAAACCGACCGAATTCAACTGGCTATTGAAGGAATGACCTGTGCCTCCTGTGTGGCACGTGTAGAAAAGGCTTTATTAAAAGTCGATCAGGTAAGTGAAGCACACGTCAATCTCGCTACTGAAACAGCTTTGGTCAAGGCGCCGCGTAGTCAGCTTCCAGCTTTAATTGCTGCCGTCAAAAAAGCGGGGTATAACGCCCATGAAAAATTAGATACACAGGCTACCGATGCCCAGACGGCATTTCAGGAAAAGAAAACCGCTGAAACTGAACAGCTAAAACGTGACTTATGGTTAGCACTAATTCTGGCTGTTCCGGTGTTTATTCTGGAAATGGGTTCACATCTGATTCCGGCTTTTCATCACTGGATTGCACATACGCTAGGTACCCAAAACAGCTGGTATATCCAGTATGTACTGACGACTCTGGTTTTGCTGATTCCAGGACGGCGGTTTTATCAGCATGGGATTCCGGCATTGTTGCGACTGGCACCCGATATGAATTCTCTGGTTGCCGTGGGAACAATAGCCGCTTATGGATTTTCCTGTATTTCCACTTTCTTTCCGCAATTATTGCCGCAAAGCACTGTACATGTGTATTTCGAAGCGGCGGCTGTGATTGTTGCCTTGATCTTACTGGGACGTTATCTGGAAGCTCGAGCCAAAGGTAAAACCTCTGAAGCGATTCAATATCTGGTTGGCTTGCAGCCAAAAACTGCTCGAGTACAGCAAAATGGAACCTGGGTTGATCTGGCGATTGCTGATGTACAGCAGGGCATGCTGATCGAGATTCGTCCGGGTGAGAAAGTCGCAGTTGATGGTGAAGTCGTTTCTGGTCAAAGTTATATCGATGAAGCCATGATCAGCGGTGAACCTTTAGCTGTGGCTAAACAGGCTGGAGATCGGGTAATTGGCGGAACGGTGAATCAGAATGGCACTTTGCAGATCAAGGCGACTGCGGTCGGTCAAGATTCCGTCCTGGCTCAGATCATTCATATGGTGGAACAGGCACAAGGCGCAAAGCTTCCCATTCAGGCAGCTGTCGATAAAGTGACCTTATGGTTTGTGCCGGCTGTGATGCTTCTCGCGACTTTGACCTTTATCGTCTGGTTCCTGTTGGGTCCTGAACCAAATCTGACTTATGCACTGGTCAATGCTGTTGCTGTACTGATTATTGCCTGTCCTTGTGCAATGGGCTTGGCTACGCCAACATCTATCATGGTCGGCACCGGCCGGGCGGCAGAGCTGGGTGTATTGTTCCGTAAAGGCGAAGCATTGCAACTCATGCAGCAAACCAGAGTTGTGGCGGTAGATAAAACCGGAACCTTAACTGAAGGAAAACCAGCCCTGACCGATTTTGCAGTGACGTCTGGTTTTGAGCAGCAAACAGTATTGCAAATGGTCGCAGCAGTGGAAGCCAAGTCTGAACATCCCATTGCCCATGCGATTGTGGAAGCTGCGAAAGCACAACAGCTGCAACTACCTGAAGTCAGTGATTTTGATTCAATCACCGGTGCAGGCGTGAAAGCTCAAGTTTCAGGTCAGCAAATTCATATTGGCGCTGAACGCCTGATGCAGCAATTGGGTTTAAGTGTCGATATTTTTAAAGAGAAGGCACAACAGTTGGGCGAACAGGGACGCACGCCTTTATATGTCGCTATAGATCAAAAATTGGCTGCCATTATTGCTGTGGCTGATCCGATTAAAGCCACAACCTATAGTGCGATTCAGGCCTTACATGATCAAGGCTTAAAGATTGCCATGATCACCGGTGATAACCAGCATACTGCACAGGCCATTGCCAGACAGTTGAAGATTGATCATGTCATTGCTGAAGTTCTGCCTAATGAAAAAGTCGATGCGGTACGCCAACTCCAACAGCAACATGGCATCGTCACTTTTGTCGGTGACGGGATTAATGATGCACCTGCTTTGGCTCAGGCCGATGTTGGAATGGCAATAGGAACTGGTACGGATGTCGCAATCGAAGCAGCAGACGTGGTGCTGATGTCTGGAAATTTACAGCATGTGGCAACCGGTATTGGCCTGAGTCAGGCGACCATGCGCAATATCAAACAGAACCTGTTCTGGGCCTTTGTCTATAATATTGCCTTGATTCCGATTGCTGCCGGTCTGTTGTATCCATTCTTCGGTATTTTGTTATCACCGATGTTTGCAGCAGGCGCGATGGCATTATCCTCAGTTTTTGTGGTCAGCAATGCGCTTCGTTTAAAGACTTATCAGCCGATCCAGTTGAAGGAGGCAGTGTAATGAATATTGGACAGGCCGCGAAACGCTCCGGGATCTCGGCCAAAATGATCCGTTATTATGAAGATATCGGTTTATTACCCAATCCTAAACGTAGCGATTCGGGTTATCGTATCTATAGTGACGATGACATCAAGACTTTAAGTTTTATTCAGCATGCGCGTGAACTGGGTTTTTCTTCTGAACAGATGAAAGAATTGCTCGGCCTGTGGCTGAACGATGCCAGACACAGCAGTGATGTCAAACAGTTGGCGCAAAAGCATATCGAGTTACTGCAACAGAAAATTGCGGACATGCAAAATATGATGAAAATTTTGCAGCAATCGGTTGCACAGTGTGCTGGAGATGAGCAATCTGACTGTCAGATTCTGAAACAGATTGAGCAGGGTGTGTCACATGGGAAAACTGCACATACGGCTATCAAAGCAGATCAATAGCCTTGAATTAAAATTCGCTTAACCCAAATTTAAACTGATCAAAGGGAGATCAAGATGAAATTCCGTATTGAAAATATGACTTGTGGTGGTTGTGCACGTAGTGTGACGGCAACCATTCAGGAGCTGGATGAAAATGCTAAAGTAGATGTTGATGTGGTCAGCAAAATGGTGGAAGTTGAATCGAGTGCAAGCGAATCTGAGATTATCGCGGCATTAACTGAAGATGGCTTCCCGCCTGAAACTATGGCTTGATATTTGCCATTTAAAAAATAATTCTAAAATGCCTAATCATGATTAGGCATTTTTTATGAAACTGCCGATATTTTATCTGGCGTCATCAATGCCTGATTAATATATAGCTTAATCAGGCGTTCACGTGAACCAATCGCTTTTTGATAACTGGTCGAATTTAATAATAATGAAGCGCCATAAGTGACTGTCCAGATATAAGATAAATAATCCCGGATTGACATGGCACTGTCTAAAGATACCAGATAATCATGGGTCATATCTTTAATGCGGATAATCCGTTCTTCACGAATACGATAGAGTTCCTGAAATAACTCTTTCAGGTTTTTTTCATTATTGGTTAAACGCTCTTCAATAACATGCAGCAAAATAGTCCGGTTTGAATTGAGCATGTGATAAAGCATATATTGCGAAACATAATTTTTAATATCGTTATTATATTTATCGGAAATTGCCAGAATTCTTTTTTCATTCAGAATGATGAGTTCTAAATATAACTGGTTCTTGCTTTTAAAATGCTTGTAGATGGTTCCTTTGGCGATGTCCAGTTCTTCAGCAAGTTCACTCAAGGTGATGTCCTGATTATTATCAAGCAGTAGACTTTCCGCCATGCTCAGGATCTTCTCTTTACGAAGAAGGAAGTTCTGCTGTCTTACAGTCGTCATCTTCTTGACTCATCATTTTCGAAAAGGAACCTACTAAGAATATGCTATTTTCACAGGTATAGCTATAAAACTAAGGTCGTGATATTTATCTAAATTTGTATATTTATTCAACATTTCTTGTAGAAAAAAGTCATATACAGCTGCGCTAAAAATATTGTCAAGAAAATTGAACCCTTGAGATCAACTTTGCTAAATAAAATTCCATTTTCAATATATTTGATTTATGGTTTTAGGGCATAAAGCTGAATCATATTTTCGTTTTAAACCCAGACCAGACAAGGTTTAGCGAAGTGAAGCCAGAGTCATTTTAACAGCTTAAATTTTTCATTCATCAATGGATTTAAGTTTTAATGATTCAGTAAATACCAGAGGTATAAAGTTTTTGATTTTAAATTTTATATCGCTAATTTATGTCAATGAATTCATCGCCAGATTAATTCGATATGATGATTTTTGAATGACATGCATGGATTCGAGCAAAAATCCTCAAAATATTTTCTCGAATCCATAATGAAAAAATACTCAGTAACAGAATTGAGTATCACCAGTGAAGGAATATGAAAATGCCTATTTATAATGCGCCGCTAAAAGACATGGAATTTATTTTAAATGATGTGTTTCAGGCCGAACAATTTTGGCAAGACAATGAAAATCTTGCACATTTAGATATGGCAACTGCAAATGCAATTCTGGAGGAGATGGCCAAGTTTTCCAAGAATGTGATTCTTGATCTGAACCGCCCTGCAGATGAAGAAGGTGGTGCTCAGTTTAGTAATGGTGAAGTCAAAACACCTGCAGGCTTTAAAGAAGCTTTCAAACAGTTTGCCGAAGGTGGCTGGGTGGGGCTGGGCGCGCCTGAAGAATGGGGCGGTCAGGGCATGCCAAAAATGCTGACTGTACTTGCAGACGAAATGATCTGGAGTACCAATCCCTCTTTCATGCTTTACCCGCTGTTAACCGTGGGGGCTGGCATGGCGATCAATGACCGTGCTTCGCAGGAACAGAAAGAAACCTATCTGCCAAAATTCTATACGGGTGAATGGTCAGGCACGATGTGTTTAACTGAGCCGCATTCAGGGACAGATCTGGGCATTATCAAAACCAAGGCTGAACCAAACGAAGATGGTTCATATAACATTACCGGGACCAAAATCTTCATTACTAGCGGTGAGCATGATCTGAGTGAAAATATCATTCACCTGGTACTGGCCAAAACACCGAACGCGCCAGCAGGTTCACGAGGTATTTCTCTGTTTATTGTCCCAAAATTCCTGGTTAATGCCGATGGTTCCCTGGGTGAGCGCAATGCGGTCGCTGCCGGTTCGATCGAACATAAGATGGGTATTAAAGGCTCGGCAACCTGTGTCATGAACTTTGATGGTGCCAAAGGCTATATGGTGGGTAATGAAAATGAAGGTCTGGCGGGCATGTTCGTGATGATGAACTATGAACGTTTGTCGATGGGGATTCAAGGCATTGGCGCGGCAGAATTTGCTTATCAGAATGCCGCACAATATGCGACCGACCGTTTACAGGGCCGTGCATCAACCGGTGCTAAATCACCAGAAAAACCAGCCGATTCAATTCTGGTACATGGTGATGTACGCCGTATGTTGCTGAATGTGCGTGCCAATAATGAAGCTTCTCGTGCTTTCGCAGTCTATGTCGGCCAGCAGCTGGATATTACCAAATACTCCACCGACCCTGAGGCGGTACGTAAAGCAACTGATCGTGTGGCTTTATTAACGCCTATTGCCAAAGCTTACCTCACCGATAAAGCACTGGATGCTGCACTTGAAGCACAAATGTGCTTCGGTGGTCATGGCTATATCCGTGAATGGGGCATGGAACAATGTATCCGTGACCTGCGCATTTCACAGATCTATGAGGGGACCAATGGGGTGCAGGCAATTGACCTGATTGGCCGTAAAACTACGAAATGTAAAGGTGCATATATTGCAGAGTATATTGCAGAAATCCGTGAATTTGCCCAAAGTCTAGATGATGCCTTAACGATTAAAAAGGCAACCTTAGATACCTGTCAGCAACTGGAAGATATTACCAATTTTATTGTTGAGCAGTCTCAGCAGAATCCTGATTTCGCCAACTCCATTGCTGTTGATTATCTGCACGCCGTAGGTTTGTTGAGCTTCGTCTATATGTATGCGCGTATCAGTAAAGCGGCGGCTACCAAAGAAGAAAGCTATTTCCAGAATAAACTGGTACTGGCTAATTACTATATTGCTAAAGTACTCCCGGATTTGAGTGCGAGAATTCAACGTATTCAGGCAGGTGCGGAGCTGGTGATGCAATTGCCAGAAGAATATTTCACTGCACAGGCCTAAACCCGCAAATATTGCGAAGGACGAACACTGTAGAGCTATTACTTTGCAGTGTTGATAACAATGATGTTAAAGGATGAGATTAGAATGATTGTAATTGTAGAAGCTGTACGTACCGCAATGGGCGGTTTTCAAGGCTCACTTTCAAGCTGTACGGCACCAGATTTGGGTGCTGTAGCGATCAAGGAAGCGGTAGCGCGTGCAGGTCTGGCAGCCAATGATATTGATGAAGTGATTATGGGCTGCGTTCTTCCTGCCGGTTTAAAACAGGGTCCGGCACGTCAGGCCATGCGTCAGGCGGGTCTACCGGATTCCACCGGGGCGACCACGATTAATAAAATTTGTGGTTCAGGCATGAAGGCGGTGATGCAAGCAGCAGACGCAATCAAGGCCGGTTCAGCAGAGATTGTGGTTGCAGGTGGTATGGAATCGATGTCAAACGCACCCTATTTAATGGACAAGGCACGGGCCGGATTCCGTATGGGGCATGGAAAAGTCATTGACCATATGTTCCAGGAAGGTCTGGAAGATGCGGAAACAGGTCTGTCGATGGGAATCCTTGCTCAGGAAATGGCAGATAAAAAGGGCTATACCCGTGAGCAGCAGGATGCCTATGCGATTGGCTCATTAAATAAAGCCGTGACAGCGGTGCAGCAAGGTTTCTTTAAAGATGAAATCGTACCGGTCACTGTCAGTAGCCGTAAAGGCGATGTCGTGGTAGAACAGGATGAACAGCCTTTAAATGCCAAGGCTGACAAAATTCCAACCTTACGTCCAGCTTTCAAAAAGGATGGAACAATTACTGCGGCAAATGCCAGTTCAATTTCCGATGGTGCTTCAGCACTGGTCGTAACATCGAGCGAGATTGCAGCACAGCGTAACCTGAAACCTCTAGCGAATATTCTGGCTTATGCCAGCCATTCGCAGCATCCATCAGAATTCACCATTGCACCAGTGGGCGCGATTGAAAAAGTCTTGCAAAAAACGGGTTGGGATGCTCAGGACGTAGACCTTTGGGAAATTAATGAAGCTTTTGCCATGGTAACCATGTTAGCAATAGATGCTTTTAAACTTGATCCAGCAAAAGTGAACGTCAATGGCGGTGCCTGTGCGCTTGGTCATCCCCTAGGTTCTTCCGGTTCCCGAATTATTGTGAGCTTGATTCATGCCTTAAAGCGTACTGGTGGCAAGAAAGGCATTGCAGCACTGTGTATTGGCGGTGGGGAAGCAACAGCGATTGCTGTAGAACTGATTTAAGTCTTTTCATAATTGCATGATCATATGCTTAAAGTAGCAAACTTAAATATTTTTTGAATTAGACCACAATGCTTCTGGTACGCCAGGAGCAGGCGTCTCTTTATTTTTAATTTTTGAGAATTTTTATGAACGGTTTAGAGCGTATTCGTTTGCTCGCATTACAAGATAAAGTAGTACCTGTAGAAAAAGCACTACAATTGATTCAAGATGGTGATGTAATTGGTTTGAGCGGTTTTGGCGGCGCCGGTGAAGCGAAAACTGTGCCTTTGGCATTGGCTGAATATGCCCGGCAGCATCCGATCCATATTACCTTGGCGACAGGTGCAAGTCTGGGGAACCGGATTGATGGGAAACTGAATGAAGCTAACGTTATAATCCGCCGTTATCCTTATCAGGCTGATCCTTCTTTACGTCAGGCCATCAATAATGGTGAAGTGATGTATATCGATCAGCATCTTTCTGAACTGGCAGACAATATCCGTCATAAAAACCTGCCGGCGATTAATGTAGCTATAATTGCCGCAACGGCCATTACTGAAGATGGCCAGATTATTCCGACCGGTTCTTGTGGAAACTCGGCGAATTTCATCGAAATGGCAGATCGGGTCATTGTTGAAATTGATACAACAGTTAATCCGGTGCTAGAAGGCGTACATGATATTTATTTGCCTAAAACCCGTCCAAACCGTGGTCCGATTCCTTTGACGCAAGCCAGTGACAAGATAGGTACAATCGGAATCCATGTTGCACCTGAAAAAATTGCTGCGATTGTCATTAATGAGATTCCGGATACTTCTTTCGCAATGGATGAGCCGGATGAAGAAACACTGGCGATTGCCAGCCACTTAATTCAATTCTTTGAAAATGAAGTCGCCGCAGGACGATTACCTGAAAATCTGGGGCCGCTGCAGTCCGGAGTAGGTTCCGTGGCAAATGCCGTATTTGCAGGTTTTGAACATTCTAATTTCAATAATCTTGAAATGTATTCTGAAGTCCTGCAAGACTGTACTTTCCAGCTTATCGATTCAGGAAAAATGACCTTTGCTTCTGGTTGTTCCATGACCCTGAGCGATGAATGTGCGGCACGGGTGATGAAGAATTTTGATCAGTACAAAGATAAAATTGTCTTACGCCCGCAAGAACTTTCCAACAACCCTGAGCTGATTCGCCGTCTGGGTATAATTGCAATCAATACCGCACTGGAGTTTGATATTTACGGGAATGTGAATTCAACCCATGTCGCTGGCACCAAGATGATGAATGGTATTGGCGGCTCAGGTGATTTTACCCGTCATGCACATATTGCGATTTTTGTGACTAAATCCTATGCCAAAGGTGGTGCGATTTCGTCTGTGGTTCCACTGGTGAGCCATACAGATCATACTGACCATGACGTGGATATTCTGGTAACAGAGCAAGGTTTGGCCGATCTGCGCGGATTGGCACCACGTGAACGTGCCCGCAAGATTATCGATATTTGTGCTCATCCCGATTATCGTAAAAGTCTGAATGATTACTTTGAGCGCGCCTGTGCGCATGGTGGGCAAACACCGCATTTGTTAAATGAAGCTTTGTCCTGGCATGCCCAGTTTGAAGAAACCGGTTCAATGAAAATTGCTTAGTTCTCTTTCTTAAAATAAGCCCAAAATAAAGCCTGTGAATCACGGGCTTTATTTATTGTACTAGATAAATATTTTAGTTCTGAATCAGACGTGGGTTATTAAAGACTTTATCCAAGATATGCCGATGAATGAAACGCAGTTTATCTTTCACAGCTTCAGTCAGCTTAAAGGGGTAAGCATCTTCCAGACCCATACTGCGGTTTAAGGCATTCAAATTAAAAGTCAGGGTGACCCAGTTTTCCAGGATATGTTCAAAATCCTGTCCACCAATCGGGCATTCTTTAAAGTCCATACTGGCTAGATTTCGGCCATTACCTTCCACGCGTAGACCGGCATAAAATGCAGTTTCCAGTGTTTCCATGATATGCAGATAATGTGACCAGGTTTCAGCCCAATCTTCCCACGGGTGTGCAGTGGCATAGGGACTAATATATTTTTCATGCCAGTTGATAGGCGCACCTTGATTATAGTGCCTCTCTAGTGCTTCACTATAATTTTGCCGCTCATCTCCAAAATAATGGCGAAGTTCATCGAGTAATTCCGGATGTAGATGCTGGATGACATTAAAATAAAAATGCCCACTTTCATGACGAAAATGCCCTAATAATGTCCTGTAATTTTCACCCATATTGACCCGGGTGGTTTCACGATAAACCACATCGGCCTCGAAGGCATTTAAGGTAATCACCCCATTGGCATGGCCGGTAAGTACTGGCTTGTCTTTTTCAGGAAGAAGAAAATCAAAACGCAAACCTAATGGATCATCATCCGAATGTTTTGGACGAGGCATAATGTTCATACGTTGGGTCAGATATAGAAACCGGCGTTTGGCTTCCTCAAGCCGATACCAGTAAATCATGTTTTCGGCATTTTCCAGATTTGGAATTACATGAGTCAGCTGGCAGGATTCGCAAAAATCTTCCTCGTCATCTACGGGGATCATCCAGTTACATACCTGATAATGGGTATAGTTATAACAAGGTTTATAACGGGAATATTGATACTTCTCGGCAACGGGAACCCACTCCTGAGCATTCAGCTTTTTAAATGTCGTCATTTCTTTTTCGGATGCGATATAGCCGATAGACGAAAGGCAGTGATCACATACGAATTTGGCGAAAAAGATCTGCTGTTCGCAAACTGGACATTCAAAATACTTCATCGATACTCCCTGCAAAATGAATGAATTACAATGAATTACTGAAACTCTATAATTTATATTCAGATTGCATTGCGGAATTTTATCCTGTTTAAAAATTCATCATAAAAATTTCTTAAAAAACACTATGTTGATTAATTGTAAAATGCGTGTGATCAATTATTCATTAAATTATAGTTTAGTGACTGTTTATAGACGAAAAGCTGACAGAAATAAAAAAACCGATGAACTGACTTATGTATTTTTTTCTTAAATAAAAACGAGAGTATCAATTTAAAAAAACTGAATAATGCAAACTATAAAAAAATTAGAGATCAAAAATTATTGAAAAAAATTGATTGAATAGCGTTTTTCATAAGACCTAATTGGTATATATTTTCCTCAATGTTAAAACATACATCGTGCAGAAAAATAAATTATTTTTCATTTTATAGTTCTGCTTTTGGGGTATTAAAATATGATGAAGATAAGAAAAGCCACTGTTCAGGACACACTAGCAATTGCGAACGTCATTGCCCCATTTGTTGATGTCTTGATTTCTAGTGAAGAGGGACGCAAGCGTTTTCAACCTGAAATTCTTCAGACCATTTTTGATCGAGCTGATATTCATTATTTTGTTGGAGAAATTAATCAAAAAATTGTGGGCGTGGTGGCCTATATGGAACCTGCACACTTCATGCACTTTTTTCTGGATCCAGCTTATCAGGGGCAGGGATATGGACGACAAATGTGGAATTTTTTAGAAGAACAAATCTGTAATCAAGGGCATCAAAGGATCACAGTCAAATCCAGTTTATATGGCTTCAATATTTATAAAAAATTTGGTTTTGTAGAAACAGGTGAACTTACTCATGAACATGGCATTCGCTTTATTCCAATGGAAAAAGTTTATTCTGATGAAACATCTTCAGTCTCTTAAAATAGAAGAGCCGTTTATTATAAGTTAATCAAAGATCAGGAGTTATTTTCTTATTAGCATAGTTGGAATCTGAGAAATCAATTTTATCCCTGTCAAATTGATAAATTTTAATTATTTTTAAATTAGAAAATTAAACTTTTAGCTATTAGCCATTATCTCATTTTTAATTAGTCATAGATTGTACTAAGGCATAGAATTAATTCACTTTTACGGTATTAATGATCAGGGTATGGCAATCAGCTGGATTTTCTTTACTTTAATGGCTGCATTTATGCAGGCCTGGCGAAATGCCTTTCAAAAGCAGCTCAGTACCACTGTCGATATTTGGGGCGTGACACTGGCACGTTTCCTGTTTGGCTTTCCGTTGGCCGGGCTTTACATTGCAGCTTTATACCACTTCAAACCGGTAGAAAGTGTGGTGCATTTTACCCCGAAGTACTGGATCTATATCCTGATTGCGGGTATCAGCCAGATTCTGGCAACCGCCTTGATGGTGCAGCTGTTTAAACAGAAAAATTATGCGATTGGCGTTGGACTGGCAAAAAGTGAAGCGATTCTGGCAGCCATTATCGGAGTGATTTTTCTATCAGATCATCTTTCTGTACTGGCATGGATCGGGGTGCTGATCGGTGGTTATGCTGTGTTTTTGCTTAGTAAAGGCAATCAGCTGACCGGCTTATCCACCAAGACTTTAGCCATCGGAATCGGCAGCGGTTTGAGCTTTGCTATTACTTCACTCTTGGTACGTGAAGCCAGTCTGGAACTACCGATGTTGCCAACCGTGCATCGTGCTTCATGGGTACTGATTTCAGTGATTGGTTTCCAGTGCATCAGTATGCTGATTTACCTCAGTCTGTTTAGCCGAAAAACCTTAGTTGCCATGTGGCAACGTTTGGGGCTTACTTTTAAAGTCAGTTTTTGTAGCTTTATGGCCTCCCTTGGCTGGTTTACCGCCATGAGTATGATGAGCGTGCCAATCGTGAAAACCTTGGGACAAATCGAAATCCTATTCAGTCTGCTAATCTCCGCTTATTTCTTTAAAGAAAAACTGGCGCGTGCCGAACATTGGGGCTTGGGGCTGGTGGTGATTGCAGCGATGCTAGTGATCTGGGCTTAACAAATACTCGAATAAAAGAAAGCCACGAATTATCGTGGCTTTTTTATAAGAATGAATTAAGCAGCAAGAAAAGTTTGTACTGCCTGATTAAAGGCTTCCGGTTGTTCAATATTGGAAATATGCGAAGCATTGATTTCAAACAACTGGCTATTCGCAATACGTTGCTGCATAAACTGTCCATCTGCAACAGTCGTCACCGGATCCTGCTGACCCGCAATAATCAGCACAGGGATTTGAATGCTACTAAGTTGTTCGCGGACATCCGCCTTAGCCAGAGCTTCACAGCAGTTTGCATAGCCTTCTGGGCTGCCAGCTCCGAGGTCGTTTGAAAGTTCTGCAACGACTGCCGGGTTGCTCTGGATAAAGGGATCGGTAAACCAGCGTGATGCCGCAGTTGCAGCAATCGGAGCAAGACCTTGCTCACGGACAAGCGCAGCACGGTCTTGCCATGCCTGTTCCTGGCCAATTTTGGCTGCAGTATTGCAGACAATCACCTGGCTAAAACGTTCTGGCTTATGAATCGCTAACCATTGACCGGTTAAGCCACCCATAGAAATACCACAGAATGCTGCTTTTGCAATGTTCAAATGATCCAGAAGATTCACTATATCCTGACCCAACTGCTCCAGGCTATACGGGCCTTGCGGTGCTTCCGAACCACCATGACCACGGGTGTCATAGCAGATTACGTAATAATCTTGCTGGAAATGCGCAATCTGTGGCTGCCACATGCTGTATTTGGTGCCCAGTGAATTGGAAAATACCAATGCAGGTTTGCTAGCATCCCCAAAAGTCTGGTAATTAATCTGGGCATCATTTGATGTAAATATTGGCATTTGTTATTCCTTTTATTTCCTTCTAAAAGTTCCTCCCTGAACAAGGCATAAGCACTGCTTAAGCCTTGTGCAAGAAAGGGAGGTTAGGAGGGATTTTTTAAACACGTTCAATAATCAGCGCGATACCTTGGCCTACGCCAATGCACATAGAGCAGAGGGCATATTTCCCGCCAGTCCGTTCAAGCTGGTTCAAGGCCGTGGTCACCAGACGGGCACCGGAAGCACCAAGTGGATGACCAAGGGCAATCGCACCACCATTCGGGTTTACATGTGCGGCATCATCCGGAAGACCTAAGTCACGGGTTACCGCCAGTGCCTGTGCGGCAAAGGCTTCATTCAGCTCAATCACATCCATTTGCTCAAGAGTTAAACCCGTTTGAACAAGCAATTTTTTAATGGCAGGTGTCGGACCAAAGCCCATAATGCGTGGCTCTACACCGACAACCGTTGAACCAATAATTTTGGCACGTGGTTTTAAACTATAGTGTTGAACGGCTTCATCGGATGCAATCAGGAGTGCCGCTGCACCATCGTTAATGCCAGAAGCATTGCCTGCCGTCACCGTACCATCTGCTTTGACGACTGGTTTTAACTTAGTTAATCCTTCCAGTGTTGTAGAAGCACGAGGATGTTCATCAGTATCTACCACAACTGGTTCGCCTTTACGCTGAGGAATGACCACGGGCACGATTTCATTTTTAAAGAAACCTTTGGCTTGTGCTGCTGCTGTACGTTGCTGGCTGGTCAGGGCAAACTTGTCTTGATCTTCACGATTAATATTGAACTGTTCTGCCACGTTTTCAGCAGTTTCCGGCATGGTTTCCACGCCATACAGTTCTTTCAGTTTCGGGTTGATAAAACGCCAGCCCATGGTGGTGTCTTCAATTTTCTGGCTACGGCCATAAGCGGTTTCTGCTTTACCCATGACAAAAGGGGCGCGTGACATGGATTCCACACCACCAGCCACAATCAGATTCGCTTCACCGGCTTTAATGGCACGTGCCGCAATCGCTATTGCATCCAGGGAGGATCCGCAAAGACGGTTAATGGTAGTGGCTGGCACTTGATAAGGTACACTTGCAAGCAGTGCTGACATACGACCCACGTTGCGGTTGTCTTCACCGGCCTGGTTGGCACAGCCGTAGATAATGTCATCAACTTTTTCCCAGTTGATACTTGGGTTGCGTTCCATCAAGGCTTTAATCGGGATCGCGCCAAGATCATCAGCACGAACAGGTGCCAGCCCACCAGCATAGCGACCGAATGGGGTACGAATGGCATCAATGATATATGCATTTTTCATTTATTAAATTCCTTGTTCCTTTAAATCCCCCTAAATCCCCCTTTATCAAAGGGGGACTTTTCCTCCCTTTCTTATGCTGAATTTTAAAAGCTGTGCTTTAAAACTCACTCAGGGAGGTTAGGAGGGATTATTAACCCTGTGTCGCATCAATCAGTGGTGCACCCGTCATGGACTGCAATTCTTCAAATGACAGACCTTCGACTTTTTCAATGACTTTCATGCCTTCAGGAGTGACATCAATTACACACAGGTCAGTATAGATGCGGTCCACACATTTCAGGCCAGTCGCAGGATAAGTCAGTTCAGCCACAATCTTAGGTTCGCCTTTTTTAGTGACGTGATCAGTAGTGATAAAGACTTTCTTGGCGCCGACGGCCAGATCCATCGCGCCACCGACAGCAGGAATTGCATCTGGTGCACCGGTATGCCAGTTGGCCAGGTCACCATTTTCAGCGACTTGGAAAGCACCCAAAACTGCGATATCTAAGTGTCCGCCGCGCATCATCGCAAAAGAATCCCCATGATGGAAAAAAGCACCGCCAGTCAGCATGGTCACAAATTCTTTACCGGCATTGATCAGTTCAGGGTCTTCTTCACCTTTGGCAGGTGGCGGGCCAAAAGCTAGCAAGCCATTTTCAGAATGCAGGAAAACATCCTTGTCTGTAGGCAGATAGCTGGCAATCTTGGTCGGCAGGCCAATACCAAGGTTGACATAGGTACCATCAGGAATGTCTTGTGCCACACGTTCAGCGATCTGGTCACGGGTCAGTTTGCTATAGCTCATTATTTATCTCCGATGCCAATTATTGTGCAGGTTTAACTTGAACAACGTGTTGAACAAAAATTCCCGGGGTGATGATGTGTTCCGGATCCAGTGTACCCAGTTCAACCACTTCAGAAACTTGAGCAATCGTCACATCCGCAGCCATCGCCATAATCGGGCCGAAGTTACGTGCGGATTTACGGTAAACCAGATTGCCCCAGCGATCGCCTTTATGCGCCTTGATCAGGGCAAAGTCTGCTTTAATTGGATTTTCTAAAACGTACTCTTTGCCTTCATAATTCAGGGTTGGCTTGCCTTCCGCCAGCAAGGTACCAAAACCGGTAGGCGTGTAGATTGGCCCTAGCCCCATACCTGCAGCCTGAATCCGGCAGGCCAGGTTTCCTTGCGGCACCAGTTCCAGCTCGATTTTTCCGGCACGGTACAGCTCGTCAAAGACCCATGAGTCTGACTGGCGCGGGAAAGAGCAGATGATTTTACGTACTGCGCCAGTCTTTAGCAGTTTTGCCAGACCATAGTCGCCATTACCAGCATTATTATTGACAATAATAAGATCCTTGATTCCCAATTCGATCAGACCATCAATCAGTTCAGCAGGCTGACCCGCTGTCCCAAATCCGCCGATCATAATGGTAGAACCATCCTTGATCTGGGAAAGTGCTTCTTTCAATGATAATGAACTTTTATCTATCATAATCTGGTCCTTACATACCCTAAACTAATGGATGTCTTTAAATTCGTTTTGAATCTGATGTTGCAACCGGAACAGCATTACGGTCTTTCTGTGACAGCAGAAAATGTGCTACCAGGCCAATACAAATCCCCCAAAAGACTGAACTCAGCCCCAAGAAATGCATGCCGGAAGCAGTTGCTAAAAAGGTGATCAGTGCGGCATCACGTTGCGACTCTTTGCCCATCGCCATAGAGATGTTAGTGGCAATTGCTCCGAGTAAGGCCAGTCCTGCCAAAGCTGCAATTAATTCCTTCGGCATCAGGCTAAACAGCATGACAATGCTGCCGGCAAACAGGCCGCCTAAAATATAAAAAAGCCCGTTCGCCACACCCGCGATATAACGCTTTTCTTTCAGCTCGTGCGCGTCTTTGCTTAAACACAATGCGGCCGTAATAGAGGCCAATACAATAGTAATCCCCCCCACACAGGCTACTGCGAGCGAGGCAATACTGGTTGCACTGATAATTGGCTTGGCAGGCATGTCATATCCACTGATCTTGATAATGGCCATTCCTGGTAAGAACTGGCCCGACAGACTGACCAGAATAAGCGGGAGGGCCAGATTCAGGGTGGAACTCCAAGTCCATTCCGGTGCAATAAATTGCGGAATTGCCAGACTGAAATCTGCCGTGACCGGATTAATCTTGCCCAGCAGCATGCTTAAAATCACACCGGCAACCAGCACCCAGACCATGGCATAACGTGGACTGAAACGCTTGGCCAGCAAAAACACCGCCAGCATGCCAAAGACGATATAGGGCATGGTATCGGTCGCGGTGAACAGTCCTAAACCAAACTGCAGTAAAATTCCGGCCATCATTCCGGCAGCGACTTCCTGGGGAATCCAGGACAGCAATTTGTCGAAATAACCGGTAATCCCAATGAGAAAAATCACCACAGCAGAGGTGATATAGGCCGCAACCGCTTCATTGAGCGAAATATCGGGAAACAGCGTGACCAATAGTGCCGTTCCGGGCGCAGACCAGGCGGTGACAACAGGTATTTTGTATTTAATCGATAAAAAGATACCTGCGAGCGCCGCACCAATAGAAATTCCCCAAATCCATGAAATCATCATGTCTGGGGAAACCTGGGCTTGCTGCGCTGCCTGGAAAAAAATGATCAGTGGTCCTGAATAGGAAATCAGCACTGCTAGAAATCCTGCAACAGTCGCT
The DNA here is from genome assembly GCF_013418535.1 of Acinetobacter sp. YH12137. Classification (NCBI taxonomy): domain Bacteria; kingdom Pseudomonadati; phylum Pseudomonadota; class Gammaproteobacteria; order Moraxellales; family Moraxellaceae; genus Acinetobacter; species Acinetobacter sp. YH12137. The sequence continues at coordinate 54,445 of NZ_VPBW01000009.1, forward strand.
GAAATTGACCAGTCATTTTTTAATGTCTGAAACAGGGTGTTCATTGGTAATGTGCCTCCTTGCGTCGAACCATGAGCCTGTCAAAAATCGTGATGATCAGGACTAGCCTTGATCTCCACCACCGACCGGTACTACGGTACCTGTCATATAAGATGATTCATCTGAAGCCAGGAACAGAATGGCATTGACCTGTTCCTGGATCGTGCCATAGCGTTTCATATGGCTGCGATCCTTGGTCTGGTCGACCACATCCTGCATCCATTGTTCTTCCTGTTCGCTCAGCGGTTTGGCATTGCGTGGAATCTTGCGTGGCGGTGCTTCGGTACCACCTGTTGCCACAGCATTCACGCGGATACCATCTTTGGCATAGGCAAAGGCTAGGGAAGCGGTCAGCGCATTCACGCCACCTTTGGATGCTGAATACGGCGCACGATGAATCCCACAGGTTGCAATCGAAGACACATTCACGATGGTGCCATGTTGCTGCTTGATCATTTGCGGTAGTACTGCACGGCAGCACCACATTGTTGGGAAAAGAGAGCGGTTCACTTCCTTGATGATTTCTTCTTCAGAGAATTCTTCAAAAGGTTTCATCCAGATGGCACCACCCACGTTATTGATCAGTACATCGACACGACCATAGGTATCTAAGGCTTTTTCAACGACAGATTGAGCACCCGCATAAGTTTCCAGATTTGCCTTGACGAAGATGGCATCACCGCCAGCCGCTTCGATTTCTGCCAGGGTTTCCTGCACATAGTCCGAAATATCGGCCAATACTACTTGTGCGCATTCAGCAGCAGCCTGGATGGCTACACCGCGACCGATGCCTTGCGCAGCACCAGTCACGATTACGACTTTATCTTCAAATCTTGGGTTACGGTTCATGAGATTCTCCGGCTTCTAAACTTAGTTGGCAGAGAATTTTTCAAACAAGAAGCTGGCAGGTTTGACACCTTCAGCATCCAGCCAGCCGCGAACCGCTTCAACCATTGGCACTGGACCACATAGGTAGATATCGACATCTCCAGCGTTCAGCCATTCGTTTTCGATATGATCGGTTACATAGCCTTTACGCTCATGTGCAGATTCTGGATTTGCGACCACTGTACGATATTCGAACCATGGGAATTTATCCTGTAGTTCATTCAGCTTTTCAATTGCGACCAGGTCGAAGTCATTGGTCACACCAAAGACCAGACGTACTGGATATTCAGAACCTTTTTCTTCCAGTACCTGTAACATTGACATAAATGGCGCGATGCCTGTACCACCTGCCAGCATCAATACCGGACGGGTCACATTACGCAGATAGAAGCTGCCGAATGGACCGGTAAAGGTCATTTTGTCACCCGCTTTTGCATCAGCGCTGAGGAAACTCGACATTTTGCCGTTCGGGACATTACGAACTACAAAACCAGTTAAACGGTTGCCCGGCTTGGAACTGAATGAGTAAGAACGGGTTTCAGTGGTGCCAGGAATGCCGACATTGACATATTGTCCGGCCAGAAAATGGATATCTGGTTGACCATCATCGAGTTGAATATCAAAGGTAATGGTGGAATCAGACAGGTTTTCTACACGGGCCAACGTACCTTGAAATGCATGAATCTCGGTTTTACAGACATCAGAGGAGGCCTGAATTTGGAACACGGCATCCGAAGTCGGTTTACATTGGCAAGCCAGAATAAAACCTTCTGCGGCTTCTTCTGGTGTCAGTGCATCTTCAATGTACATTTCTTCAGGCATGTCATACGCACCTGATTCACAAAAAGCGCGGCACGTTCCACATGCACCGTCACGGCAATCTAGAGGGATATTGATCTTTTGACGGTAAGCTGCATCGGACAGGGTTTCGCCTTGGGCAACACTAATAAAACGTGTAACGCCATCTTCAAATTGGAGTGCAACATTGTGGTTTGACATGGCTGAATATCCTATATAAATCTTTGAAACTAGACCTTTCAGCCATATTTCCCTGGCTGAAAGGTTTTTTGACCTTGCTGTCGAAACAGTCTTAGAGGTGATAAATGTCGATAACCTGGTTGATGTAATCGTTTTTCAGCACCACGTATTTGCTTAAAATCTGTGGTTTTTCGCCTGAAAAATTGATTACATAACGAGACATACCAAAGTAGCTGTAACTGGTTTTGTAGCGGAAACTCAGGGTATTCCAGTTAAAGCGCACAGTGACCTTGTCGCCGTCACGTTCCACAATTTCAATATTGCAGATGTTGTGACTAGTACGGGTATCCGGCATGGTGGCAGATGAACGCTCCGTCTTGATGCGGAACACACGGTCCTCAAGACCCTGACGGTCAGGGTAGTAGATCAGTGAGATTTCAGACTGTGGGTCTTCAGTCAGACGGTCATCATCATCCCAAGCTGGCATCCAGAAAGAAGCAGTAGGAGCGTAGCACTGTAACCAGTCATCCCATTGCTCATCATCTAAAAAGCGGGCTTCCTGATACAGGAACTGTGCAATGTTTTCTAAAGTGATGTCGCTCATGCGGTTTCTCCTTCAGTGTTTGCAGCAATTTCTTTTTCAGTCGCAATGCCTTTTTTGATCAGTTCTAACCAGTACTGGTGTTGTGCCAGATATAAGCCTTCATCTTCAGTTTTAATGCCGGACAGTTTTGGTTTCAGACCAATTTCATTGGCTGCATCATCCGGCCCTTGAATCCAGTGCTTAGAACCACGGCACATGTCGTTCCATTCCAGTGCGATCCCGGCATAACCAGCCTGACAGGCACGGAATTCTTCCAGATCGTCCGGAGTTGCCATACCAGAAGCATTAAAGAAGTCTTCATACTGACGGATACGGCGAGTGCGTGCTTCCGGCTCTTCACCGACAGGACCGATACAGTAAATGGTCACTTCAGTCTTATCGACAGAGATCGGACGCAGGACACGAATTTGTGAGCCGAACTGATCCATAAAGTAAACGTTTGGATAGATACACAGGTTACGTGAACGCTCAATCATCCATTTCGCCATGGCTTCGCCATAACGCTCGGTATATTCATCTTTCTTGGCAAAGTTTGGACGGTCTTCCGGGTTGGCCCATTGTGTCCAAAGCAGCATGTGACCATGTTCAAAGCCGTAAGAACCACCGCCTTGTTTGCCCCATGAACCTGCGCTCATGGCACGAATATTATCGCCAGCTTCTTTTTCCTTACGTTGCTGAGTCGTTGCAGCATAGTTCCAGTGCACGGCAGAGACGTGATAACCATCGGCACCGTTTTCTGCAGTCAGCTTCCAGTTACCTTCATAGGTATAAGTCGATGAACCGCGTAAAACTTCCAGACCTTGCTCAGACTGACCCACGATCATGTCGATGATCTTCGTGGCTTCACCCAGGTATTCTTCCAGAGAAGGAACATCCGGATTCAGGCTGCCAAACAAGAAGCCTTTGTAATTTTCAAAACGGGCTACTTTTTTCAGGTCATGAGAACCGTCCTGGTTAAAGCAATCTGAATAGCCTGCATCAGCCGGGTCTTTCACTTTTAACAGCTTGCCTGAGTTATTGAATGTCCAGCCATGGAATGGGCAGGTATAGGTTGCTTTATTGCCACGCTTATAACGGCACAGTTGTGCACCGCGGTGAGAGCAGGCATTGATCATGGCATTTAGTTCGCCATTACGATTACGTGCAATGATGATTGGCTGACGGCCAATATGGGTTGTGTAGTAATCGTTGTTGTGGGGAATCTGGCTCTCATGGGCCAGATAAACCCAGTTTCCTTCAAAGATATATTTCATTTCCAGATCAAACAGGGCTTGATCAGTAAATACGGAACGGTGCAGTTTAAATTCACCAGATTCAAAATCATCGACCAGTAATTCATCAATACGGTCTAAATGGCTGGTGTTAATTACAGGAATACGAGGCATGTCCAGTCTCCGACTTTCCAAGGAGGGGAAGTCATCGGGATGTTGCTCAGACTGACATCCCGATTCCATTTTGAATTAAGCGCTTGCGCGACGACGTTCTACTTCAGTGCTTGGTGCAGCAGCCTGGTCTTTCACCAGTTCGATATTGAACTGGATATGTTTGAATGGACCATTTAAACCACGGCGTGCGATTTCAGCTTCATCGGTCACATCAACAGCAGTTGCGACCAGACCATCACGTGTGGCGAATGCAAAGTCATCCCACAGGTATTGATCGCCTTCGATGTTGAACTGTGTGGTTAACTTCCGATAACCCGGCGCAGATACGAAGTAATGCACATGAGATGGGCGGTTACCGTGACGACCTAATTTGTCCAGTACGAACTGGGTGGTACCTTCAGGCGGGCAACCATAACCGACCGGCATGGTGGTCAGCGCAATATATTTACCGTCTTGATCGGTAAAGATAGAACGGCGCAGGTTAAAGTCCGATTGTGACTTGTCAAAGAAAGAGTAGTTGCCCAGGCTGTTGGCATGCCAGACTTCAACTTTTGCACCTTCAATGATGTTGCCGTCAGTATCGGTCACTGTGCCTTCAATAATCAGGGTTGGAATTTTGCCTTCTTCAGAACCGTCATCCATACGCGCAAAACCAACGGACTCAGGTGCACCTGCAACATAGAGCGGGCCTTCGATGGTACGTGGTGTACCACCAGTAATGCCGGCTTTGGCATCTGCTTCATCCGCGCGTAAGTCTAAGTAATGTTCCAGACCCAGACCTGCAGCCAGTAAGCCTAATTCATTAGCTTGACCTGCATCAGTAAAGTATTCCAGACCTTTCCAGAGTTCAGTCTGAGAAATATCAAGATCTTCGATCGCTTGGAAAAGATCACCTAATAAACGTACAACAACTTGTTGTACACGCTCATCTACTGGTCCTGTCGCTGTGTCGACATTCATTTTTTTAACCAGTGCATCAATTTCTTGGCGGTTCATACTATTGCTCCTAAAGTATGTCTTTCATATTTTAGTGGCGCATGTTTTAGCATTCGTTTGGCTGGCTAAATCTTGCTGGCCACAAGTCCTTTTGGATTACCCTCAGGTGTATGGATGGGAAGAAAAATCTTTCATTTCCATTCCCGAATTTATTCATTACTTGTCATCATCTCGAATCGACGAGGGATGGCGGTTCAATGCCATGACTTCGATGTTCATATACGGGTAGAGCGGCAAGCCTTGTAGCAGGTTGTGCAACTCTTCATTGCTTTCAACATCAAAAATACTGATGTTTGAATACTGCCCGGTGATACGCCAGATATGACGCCACTTACCCTGGCGTTGCAGATCCTGTGAATAAGCTTTTTCAACTGCCTTAATTTCATTGGCCTGTTCAACCGGCATATCTTTTGGAATATTGACGTCCATTCGTACTTGGAAAAGCATGGGGTTCTCCTGGAATTATTGACGACGCAAGTTGTCAATTTTGTTTTCATCCAACTCAATACCCAGACCTGATCCTTTCGGAATCTCAAGTTCAAAGTTTTGATACTGGAGTGGGGTTTTTAAAATATCTTCAGTCAGTAGCAGGGGGCCAAACAGTTCGGTGCCATAAGCGAGACTTTCAAAAGTCGAGAATGCATGGGCAGAGGCGATCGTGCCCACCGGGCCTTCCAGCATGGTGCCGCCATACAGATCGATACCTGCCAGCTGTGCCACTTTTGCAACTTCACAACCTTCAATCAGGCCACCAGATTGCGCCACTTTGACTGCAAAAACTGATGAGCCATGCTGACGTGCGATCTGATAGGCAGACTGCGGACCCATCAAGGATTCATCCGCCATGATGGCGATATCAAAACGCTGGGTCAGACGTCGCATTGCATCCAGATTATCAATGGCACATGGCTGTTCAATCAGGTCAATGCCGCCGTCCTGGAGTAACTGAATGCCTTTAATCGCGTCTAGCTCTGTCCAGGCACGGTTCACATCAACACGGATCGAAATGTCTTTGCCTAATGCCTGTTTAATGGCAAGCACGTGTTCAACATCCTGTTCCACTGGACGAGAACCAATTTTCAGTTTGAAAATATTGTGGCGTTTGGCCGCAATCATTTTCTGGGCTTCAGCAATGTCTTTCTCGGTATTGCCAGATGCCAGGACCCACAGCACTGGTACGCTGTCACGTAAACGTCCACCTAGAATTTCACTCAGTGGCTGGTTCAAACGTTGTGCCTGAATATCCAGTAGCGCAGTTTGAATGGCACACTTGGCAAAACGGTTACCATTAATATTCTTTTTGATGGCTTGTAATGTCTGTGCAACATTCAAACCTGATAATGTTTTCAGAAGCGGTGCAAAGTAAGTCTCAATATTCACTTTGACACTTTCTGGGCTTTCTTCACCGTAGCCTAAACCGCCAATAGTGGTGGCTTCGCCCCAACCCACATAGCCGTCTTCGGTGGTGATTTTGACCAGGACCAGTGTCTGGGTTTGCATGGTTGCGACAGCCATCTTGTGAGGACGGATCGTCGGTATTTGAACCAGCAAGGTTTCAACTGACTTATACATAATTACGCTTCACATTCTTGCTTTAATGTTTTGACTTGATATACCTTAAAAGAATAATTTTGATTGGTCTAAGATCGATTTAGCATTTTTTTATACTTTAAAGGTATGCAATAATATGGAACTCAGGCATTTGCGTTACTTCGTCGCAGTCGTCGAAGAACAAAGTTTTACCAAGGCGGCAGAAAAACTGTTTATTGCTCAACCACCTTTAAGCAGACAGATACAAAATCTGGAACAGGAACTGGATATTCAGCTCTTTGAAAGAGGTAGCCGACCGCTTAAGACCACAGAAGCAGGTCAATTCTTCTATCAACATGCGGTTAAACTTTTGTCTAATGCGGAAGAAATCAAATCGATGACCAAGCGGATTGGTATCGCGGATCGCACCATTAGCATTGGTTTTGTTGGCTCGTTATTGTTCGGTTTGCTATCGCGTATTGTGTTTCTATTTAAGCAGCAACATCCCCAGCTCAAAATTGAGATGGTTGAAATGAATACTTCAGAGCAGATTCAGGCACTTAAAGAAGGGCGGATTGATGTCGGTTTTGGACGTTTAAGAATTTCAGATCCGGCAGTGAAACGGGTGTTACTGCGTGAAGAAAGGCTGATGGTCGCAGCACATTCCAGCCATTTTCTTTCCCATCGAGATGGCGTGAACCTGACTGAACTGGTGGATCAGCCACTCTTTTTATACCCGAATAATGGTAAGGCTAATTTTTCTACCCAGGTGCGCGGTATATTTTCCGAGTATGGGCTGGAACCGAAAAATATCCGTGCAGTCAGTGAATTGCAACTGGCGCTTGGTTTTGTGGCTGCCGGAGAGGGCGTCTGTATTGTGCCGGAAAGTGCCCAGAATATTCGTCTGGCACATTTAAACTTTATCCCTTTATTAGATGAATTTGCGGTCAGTCCGGTTTTTATGGCTATTCGTAATATGGATGAAAGTGAATATATTCGATATCTGTTTGATGCGGTCTATCAGGTCTATGATCTTGAAGCGATTAAATATGATCGTGCTGTATTTTAATTCAGATCAATACCTGTCTGGATCTTATAGGGAATAAAGCGAATCCATATTTTAATATTGAATGAAGGTTTCATTTTTTGGATGAATATCATTAAGGCATAGTAAATAAAGCCTTTTCTTTAAGGCAGACTTTATAGGTATAGAAGCATGCCTATTCAGTTTTGGACATTTATGCACATCTTCTGCATTGTGAATCTCATAAATTGAACTTCACAATTAGGAGGTGGAGATGTCTACAAATAAAGTGAATATAAATACGCTGATTGATGAAGCAAAGTTCACGCCATTTCATTGGGGCGTCCTGATCTGGTGTTTGCTGATCATTATTTTTGACGGTTATGACCTGGTGATTTACGGCGTAGCGTTACCGCTACTGATGCAGGAATGGTCACTCAGTGCAGTACAGGCCGGCATGTTAGCCAGCACCGCCTTGTTCGGTATGATGTTTGGAGCGATGAGTTTCGGCACTTTGTCCGATAAACTGGGACGTAAAAAAACCATCATGATCTGTGTCGCGATCTTTAGTGGTTTTACGTTTATCGGTGCCTTTGCAACATCACCTGTCGAATTCGGAATTTTACGTTTTCTTGCCGGACTCGGAATTGGTGGCGTGATGCCAAACGTCGTTGCCCTGATGACGGAATACGCACCAAAAAGGATTCGCAGTACATTAGTTGCCTTGATGTTTAGTGGCTATGCCATCGGAGGCATGACATCTGCTTTGCTTGGCGCATGGCTGGTACCACAGTTCGGCTGGAAAATCATGTTCTTGCTTGCGGGTACTCCTTTACTGTTCCTGCCGATACTCTGGAAATATTTACCAGAATCCCTGATGTATCTGACCAATAAGCAGCAAACGGCTGAAGCGCAAAATATTATCCAGAAAATCTCGCCAACCCAGGTAATTGGATCTGACACCCAGTTCGTCCTGAATGAAGTACAAAAAGGCGATGAAGCACCTTTAAAAGCATTATTTCAGCAAGGCCGCACATTTAGTACCTTTATGTTCTGGCTGGCATTTTTCATGTGTTTATTAATGGTCTACGCACTGGGTAGCTGGTTACCAAAACTGATGATCCAAGCCGGTTATTCTCTGGGTGCCAGCATGATCTTCCTGTTTGCCCTGAATATTGGCGGCATGATCGGGGCTGTTGGTGGGGGGTATCTGGCAGACCGTTTCCATATTAAAAAAGTGCTGACGATCATGTTCCTTTGCGGAGCAGCTTCTTTAATCCTGCTCGGTTATAACAGTCCGCAATTCGTGCTTTATAGCTTGATTGCTGTGGCCGGTGCAGCAACCATTGGTTCTCAAATCCTGCTCTACACCTTCGTGGCGCAATATTATCCATCAACGGTGCGTTCCACTGGCATGGGTTGGGCTTCCGGAATTGGACGTATCGGTGCGATCGTTGGACCGGTATTGACAGGTGCTTTACTCACCATGAATTTACCGCATCAAATGAACTTCTTTGCAATTGCGATTCCCGGTTTGATTGCTGCGCTGGCAATTTTCCTGGTGAACTTAAAGATGTCTGTAGAAGGTCAAGCCCTTGCTACACCTGAGATTCGCACTGATTCTCTCGCTGAAAAAGCAAGTTAATGGATTAAATATCAATTAATAAAGAAAACACTTCTAATGATAGAGATCGCCATCGTAAGCGGTGGTGATCTGTTGCTAGAATCGAGACGCATAATAAAAAAGTGAGTTTAGGATGAACACGAAACAATTATTTAATAATCAAACAATCACATTAAAACGCACGGTTCTGATGAGCATGATGGCAATGAGTTTAGGGGGTATCAGCTTGGCTACCCAGGCACAAACTCCAGCTCAGTCCAATCAGCAGGAAATTGAGCAGTTGCGTCAGGAGGTTCAAGCTCTACGCGCCTTGATTGAACAGCAGCAGACTCAGACAGCTGCTGTGACTGCACCTGTAGCGACAACGCCGGCACCTGCAAATACAGCAGTAGCCCCTGCGAGCAAACCTGTGATGAAAATTGCCAGTGGGGCCGAGTTTAATCTATACGGTAATATCCGTGCTGATGCCTCTTATCAGGCTGAGGGCGGTGCAGCGACACGTATGTATAACCAGATTAATGCAGTACCTCTTGAAGGCACAGGTGAACGCAGTGATGAGTTTAAATCCACGCTTTCAGCCACCCGTTTAGGGATGGATTTTAAAGCGCCCGTGGGTGCTGGGGATAATGCCTTAAGCGGTAAGGTTGAGGTCGATTTCCTGGGTGGAGCTGGTTTTGACAACCTGCGTATTCGCCATGCCTATATCAGCTATGCTGACTGGTTAATTGGTCAAACCTGGTCAAACTTTGCAACTCCGGACTATATTCCAGAAACTGTAGATGCACTGGTTTATGCTGGCGGTTCAATTAAACGGACTCCACAAGTTCGTCATACCAGCACCTTCAGCCCGGCTACCAATCTGGTACTGGCGGTAGAAGATCCAAAAGATGGTTCTATTAAGCAGCGTCTACCTGCTTTAACAGCACGGTTAAATCACAAATTTGCAGATAATCTTACCGTTAGTGCGCGTGCGATGGGCCATGAAAAACGTGTGAATGAAGATGAAAAAACTGCATGGGGTGTGGGTTTAGGTGCGAAATATGAGTTTGTTTCAGGCACCAGTCTTAAGGCAGATTATTATCATGTCAAAGGTGATAGCAGCTTTGTCTCTTACGCTAATCCTGGCGTAGTTCGAGCTCCTAATGGTGATCTTCTACAGAGTGAATTTGACTCGATTACAGTCGGTCTAACGCAGCAGTTTAATGATAAATTGCGTGGTACCGTAGGGTATGGTTATATGAATTTCGACCAAGATAATGGCTATCTTGCTGCTCCTGGTCTGACTCTAACAGCAGTGAACAAAGACCTTTGGCAGGCTTGGGCCAATGTGTTCTATAACCCTACAAAACCGCTGAGTTTTGGCCTGGAATATGTTTATGGTGAACGTGAAGCATTGGGTGCTGCACCAAATGGCAGTACAAAAGGTGAAGATAACCGAGTGAATGCCGTTGCAATTTACAGTTTCTAAGCTCTAGCGATTTACATAAGAAACTTAAAGCGTGGATGAATTAATCCACGCTTTTTGCATGATTCAGGATCACCTCTGCCAGCACATTGACAGCATTTTCTATCTCAGAGGTCCAGTCAAATGAACAGTTCAGGCGAATATAATTCTGGCTGGTATGTTCCGGTTTAAACAGCAAAGCGGGTGCAATAGCAATATTGTGCTGAATCAGCTGTTCATATAAAACCTGTCCATCCAGCTGTTCGGGCAATTTGATCCAGAGAAAATAGCCACTGGAATAATAATAAATTTCACAGACTGAATCTAAACGCGCTTTGAGTTCCTGATAAAACTTTTGCTTATACTTTTCCAGCTGCTGTCTTAAATGGCGCAAATGCTTTTCATAATGATGATGGGACAGAAAATCGACCAGTGCATTTTGTAATAGCGGACTAACAGTCAAAGTACTCATGAGCTGTAAATGCTGGATTGCATCAGAAAATGGGCCAGCGAAAACCCAGCCGACCCGCGCACCCATGCCCAAGGTTTTGGAAAATGAAGAGCAGTGCAATACCCGTTGATGCTGATCAAAATATTTCACGGAAACCGGTTTATGAGCGCCGTAATTGAGTTCCTGATAGACATCATCTTCAATCAGATATACCTGATATTCATTCAACAGTTCCGCAATTCTTTGCTTGATCTCTGAATTTACCGTAAAGCCAATCGGATTATGTGCATTCAGCATCAGCCAGCAAACTTTGATCGGGTACTGTTTAAGTGCTTGTTCAAATGATTCCAGGTCAAAACCAAACTGCGGATGTTCAGGGATTGTAATCACCTGCAAGCCTAAACGTTCAGCCGCCTGCCAGGCACCATAAAAAATGGTTTGCTGGAGCAGGATAAAATCACCCGGTTGAGTCAAAGCCTGTAAAGACAGATTGAGGGCTTCCAAGGCACCAGAAGTAATGACAATGTCATCCGAAGTACAGTTTATACCTTGTAACTGATAGCGATTGGCAATCAGTTGGCGTAATTCCTGATTACCCGGTGGCATATGATTTTGATGGCTATAACTGCTTTTTCTTTTGCTATGCTGCGTCAAAATCTGCATAAACCGGCTGTTATATAACAGTTCAGCATTTGGAAAAGCTGAACCAAAAGGTGCAATATTTGGAGTTTGCAGTGACTTTAAATAATTAAATACCACAGAGTTAATTTTAACTTTGGAGTTTAAGCCAATCTGTACCGCGGGTTCTTTGCTGTTATAGGTTTGAGGTCGCTCCGCAATATAGTAGCCAGATTTATCTTTGGCATAGACCAATCCTTGCGATTCAAGCACCTGATAGGCATTAAGCACCGTCATCAGGCTATAGCCGGACAGTTCAGTTTGTTCCCGTAATGAAGGTAATTTGTCATGCGCCTTCCATGCGCCATTTTCAATCATCTGGCGAATATTTTGGGCTAGCTTTTCAGATTTGAACATAAGAAAATAAAATCTAAACTGTACTAATATAATCAGAATTATATTATAAATAAGTTATTAAAATATAACAAATCAAAAAAATAAGTGGCTAACTGTTATATTTTTTTAAATGAATATTGTATCTATACAGTTGATTTAGGTCTGCTGATAATAAAACTCATAACGCCAGACCAACCTATGGGTGATCATATGAATTCAGAAGACAACAAAGCACCAAAATATGCGGATAGCAGTATTTCTGATGCAGCATTCAAGAAGATGATTCTCTGGTTTGCACTTTATACTGGTTTATTCTGCCTCGGCGTTATCTTTGTAGTAAATGCAGACAAAATTATGATGAGCGGCTTTTAAAATTCTCTTCTCCCTGAACACTATCATCGCCCCAATCTAAATTGGGGCTTTTTTATGCCACACATTACCAGTTTTATTTTCTACTTTTTCTGCATCCACTCTATGACTTTGTCACAATTTGACACTCACAAAGTCAGATTTCCTTGCTAGATTCAGACTGTTTGATGATAAAAATGAATACAGGCTTTTCGCCAGCGCATCATACAGAAATAACAACGATATAGCAGATGGACAAACAACAAGGATAAAGGAGTGAAGCATGCTCGGAAATATGATGTTCCAGCCCTTACTGATCAGCAGCATGATTGAACATGCCGGTCGTTATCATGCCGATACCGAGATCATTTCTAAAAATACCGATACCAGCATTAAAAAGACCAATTGGGGAGAAATCCGGGAAAACTCGAAACGTTTTGCCAATGTATTACAGCAATTCGGTCTGACACTCGGCGACCGGGTTGCAACCATTGCCTGGAATAATCATCGACATCTAGAATCTTGGTATGCCATTTCGGGAAGTGGACTGATTTGCCATACCATTAACCCGCGGTTATTTCCGGAACAGCTGGTATTTATTATCAATGATGCTGCCGATCGAATACTGCTGTTTGATAAAACCTTTGCACCTTTAATTAAAGCCGTCAAACCGTTATTAAAAACTGTAGAACAGTATATTTGTCTGGATGCTGAAGATTCGTCGATTTGTGAAGCCATTCCGGAAGTTCAGTTTTATGATGATTTGCTTGCCCAGCAATCTGCAGAATTTGACTGGCCTGAACTGGATGAAAATACAGCGAGTTCACTGTGTTATACCTCCGGTACGACTGGAAATCCGAAAGGGGTTTTATATAGCCATCGCTCAACAGTGTTGCATAGTTATGCCATCATCATGCCGGATTCCCTGAATGTAGCAGCGCGTGACATCATGCTGCCGGTGGTGCCAATGTTCCATGTCAATGCCTGGGGAACCCCATATGCCGCTGCCATGGTCGGTTGTACTTTGGTGTTGCCGGGGCCGGGCCTGGATGGAGCCAGTCTGGTCAATCTGATTGATACGTATAAAGTATCTGTGGCTTTAGGTGTTCCAACGATCTGGCAAGGCCTGATTGCGGCTGCCCAGCAAAGTGGTTCAAAATTGGAAAGCCTGAAACGGAATGTGGTCGGTGGTTCTGCCTGTCCACCGGCTATGCTGAAAACCTTTAAAGAGCAGTTTAACTGCGAAACCATTCATGCTTGGGGGATGACTGAAACCAGTCCACTTGGTAGTGCCAATCAGCTAAAAACCAAACATCTTGATCTAGCGGATGAAGAAAAAATGCAGATTCGCTTGTCTCAAGGTCGTCCACCGTTTGGCGTTGATTTACGTTTAACCGATGAAGAAAAAGGAACCCAGGAAATTGCCCGCGATGGTGAAACCATAGGCAATCTGCAGATTAAAGGGCACTGGATCATTGATCATTACTTTGGCAAGGAAGAATCTGCGCTCACAGCAGATGGCTGGTTTGATACCGGAGATATTGCTACCTTAAATGAAGATGGCTTTATGAAGCTGTGTGACCGTTCCAAAGATCTGATCAAGTCAGGCGGTGAATGGATCTCTTCAGTCGATCTTGAAAATATGGCGATGGGACATCCTGAAATTGCCATGGCTGCCGTGATTGCGGCACAGCATCCTAAATGGGATGAGCGTCCCGTTCTGATTGCGATTAAAAAGCCAGAGAGTCATGTGAGTGAAGCTGAAATGCTGGATTACTATGCGGACAAAGTCGCTAAATGGCAGATCCCGGATCGCGTGATCTTTGTAGATTCTATTCCGTTAAGTGGAACCGGCAAGATGCTGAAAAAAGACCTGCGTGAACTTTATGGTTCTATCTTGCTGGAACAGGTCGTAGGTTAAGCTATTTTTTTAAAAGGTAAATTTTTGCCTTTTTAACTCACCCAATATTTAAAACAGAAACTGATCTCTTATATAGAGGTCAGTTTTTTATATGTTTTTGCTAAAAATATACAGACCAAAAAAGCAATTTATTCAGTTCATACAGTTTTACAGCACTTTCTGGTTAGGATTGTCTTACAAAAAGTCTAACTATGGTTTCTAAGCACATAATTTGACCTACATTGACATGGTGCGAGCTTCAGAATTCTTTATTCTGGACTACATAATAAATAGACAGTTGTACATTAATACTGTCTGCGGAATAGAGGGGATAAAAATGACAAGTATGACAACCTACAAGCCGCATTGGATTCGTGAAGATTTCATTGATTTTGTTGGTGAAAAAATCCATCCAACCTGGGCACTCAAAAAAGTCAAAGCATCGGTCGTGAATATTCAGGCGGTTAGCCCAGACTTTTTCAAAATCCAGTTACGTCCAAATTATAACTTTAACCACGGGTCATTTCAGGCCGGTCAAAATATCGCGGTGACTCTGCGTCTGGATGGAGTACGTCATCAACGTCATTATTCTATCGTGACCATTTTAAAAAATGGCGATGTGATTATTGCAGTCAAGCAGCAAGGTAAAGTGTCACGTGCCTTAACTTTATTGCAACTGGGTGCAGTGGTCGAGCTGTCTCAGCCACAGGGCGAATTTACCTTATTAAACTCTCCTAAACCGATTCTGTTTCTAGCATCAGGCAGTGGCATTACCGCCATTTATTCCTTATTGCAAAAAGCAGTCGTGCAGTTTCAGCACCCAATTGATCTGATTTATTTTACCCGTGATGATGCATTTCATGCCGAGATCAAAACCTTAGCGTTAATGCATCCTCATCTGAAATATCATCATTTTAATACAGTCGAGCATAAGCAGCATCTGAGCCAGCAATTGCTAAACAAGCTGGTACCAGACTTTGAACAGCGTGAAATCTATGCCTGTGGTTCAGCGGGAATGATGAAAACTGCACTCAAGATTGCCGATAAACTGGCGGTGAAATCTAGCTTCCATTCTGAATATTTCCAGATTGCGATGGATGAAAAAGTGAAAGCACAGCCTGTACAGTTTTTAAGATCGCAGCAGGAATTCCAGGCAGAATCTAATCTGCTGGAAAGTGCAGAGCAGGCGGGTCTTCGTCCAGCGCATGGTTGCCGTATGGGCATTTGTAATACTTGCTCATGTACCAAAGTCAGCGGTTCAGTTAAAAACATGCTGACGGGTGAGATCGACCACGGCAGCAATACTCCAATCAAACTTTGTATTTCACAGGCCGTCAGTCCTGTGGTGATTAATTTATAAGCTATTTCAACCATTACTAAACGAATAAGAAGGTGCTCCCATGAATATGCAAATTGATTTTAAAAAACACAGTAAATCTCAATTTCTAAGCCCGGAACAGGTTGAAGAGTTCGGTGCCAAGGTTGATGCTATCCGCCGTGAAGTAATGGAAGATTTGGGCGAGAAAGACGCAGAATATATTTATAAAATCCGTAATTTTGTACGTTATAGCGAGATTGCTTCCCGTGGCATGCTGATGTTTGCAGGCTGGTTGCCGCCGGTCTGGTTAGCGGGAACAGGCTTATTGGGTATCTCGAAAATCGTGGAAAATATGGAACTTGGCCATAACGTGATGCACGGCCAGTTCGACTGGATGAATGATCCGAGTCTGAATGGTTCGACTTATGATTGGGATACTATTTCCACTGGGGATGACTGGAAATACACGCATAATTATATTCACCACACGTATACCAATATTGTCGGTATGGATCACGATGTCGGTTATGGTCTGATCCGTGTCAGTGAATCTCAGCCGTGGGAACTACGTTTTATCTGGAATATTCCTTTAACCATTCAGTTGATGGTGTTCTTTGAATGGTATGTGGGTGTACAGCGTTTGCATCTGGAAGATGTCATTGCCTATAAAACTAAAACCTGGAAACAGGTCTGGGAAGAAGCAGCGCCTTTACGCAAAAAAATGCGCCGTCAGGTCCTAAAAGATTATGTATTTTTCCCACTGATTGCCGGTCCAAATGCGATTCCAGTATTTACCGGGAATGCGGTTGCCAATGTGATTCGTAGCCTATGGGCGTCCGCGGTGATCTTCAATGGACATTTCACTGAAGATGCAGAAACTTTTGAAATGGACAATACCGACAATGAAACCCGTGCGGAATGGTATCTGCGTCAGATCCGTGGTTCGAGCAACTTCAGTGGCGCGAACTGGTTGCATATTCTGAGTGGTAATTTAAGCCATCAGATTGAGCATCATCTGTTCCCAGATATGCCAGCAAACCGTTATGCCGAAGTAGCACCAAAAATCAAAGCCTTATGTGCTGAGTACGGGATTCACTATAACGAAGCCAGCTTTATGAAACAGTTCTCGACTGTATGGGTCAGACTGGCGAAATGCTCACTGCCAAATGAATGGAATCAGCAAATTGCAGAAAAAACTCACGCAGTTAAATCGGTGTTTCGTTACTTTAAATCCAAACTTGTAAATTAATTTTTTAAGGTTTCTCTATTATCCAGTTTGGTACTCCTCAATAGATTTGGATGGTCTATTGAGGATTTTTTTATCTGTTAAAAAGTGGTCAGTTCACACGAATTTATGAATGAAATATGAAGATGATTTTCAAAAAATGACGAAGGCGGGACAGATTTACTACCGCTGAAACGCTTCGCCTACAAGCTAAGCGTTTACCTCAAGGAGGTTCTTTTTATAATGGCCGCGTTCTATCATTCAAGGTCTCAGTTTTGAAATATCTTAAATATTTTTCAGGCATCTCACTTTTATTGCTGTTAACCGCGTGTAATACCCCGGAAACTCCAGCACCAGATTATCAGGGGAACTGGAAAAATACACTGGAAAATCCAAAATTGGAAAATATCCTGGTGATTTCCAAAAATGGTGAAAACTATTTCATTACCAATACTATTAAAGACAAAGAAAGCGGCAAAACTGACAAGAAAAATCCGATGCCAGCTTCAGTCGCTGATAATGGTCTGCTTCAGATTAATTCAGGTACAGGTGTCGTTGATTTCGCAATTGACGAAAAAACTGGCAATCTGGTCGGTTCAGGCTCCGTCTATAAAAAAGCCAAATAATGCTCTAATCTAATCAATTCAGAGATAACACGAAAAATGCCATGATCAGGGAGGATTCATGGCATTTTTTTAGTTCACCAATTTTATGAGACCAGCAAAATCTTCTACAAAATAATCTGCCTTGGCTTTGATCAGATCTATTTCATGCGCAGAATACTGGTCGTAAATTGCAACGACATCAATTCCCGCATTGTTGGCAGCTTCCACCCCAATTAAAGAGTCTTCAACAATCAGGCAATCTTTAGCCTCAATTTCAAAATGCTGGAGCGCATTTAAATACACTTCTGGATGCGGTTTGATATTCTCAACATTTTCACGAGTCAAAATAATCGCAAAATCATCATCAAAACTGATTTTCTGATTAATCTTCTGGTTATTGTCCTGATAACGCTGCACATTGAATAAACTAGTGGTAGTCGTGAGTGCCAATTGTATCCCTTGCTGTTTTAAGGCTTGAATCAGCAGCTCAGCTTGCGGTTTGAGTTCTATCACATGATCCAGAAAATGCCGTGAAATATGATAACGGCGATTTTTAACCTCTTCTTTACTTGGCTTGAAACCATATAGCTCTTTTAAATAGCCACAATATTCCAGATAAGGATCGGGCATATGTCTAAAGGCTTTCAGTTGCAGGTCACGCTGTTGCTGAATCTGATCCAGACCGATTTCGATCCCCGACAATTCCTGAATCAGGGCAGCATCGACCTGGTTCCAGATTCCCACTGAATCAATCAAGGTTCCATCCAGGTCAAAACATACCAGCTTTTTATCTTTAAACATGTCACACCCATTTTTCTTTCGCCGCCATTATCCCGTTTTTAGAAAGAGATAAAAAGTCCAGTTTGGGTGCACATCCAGTCTGTATTTATCAGTGAATTACTAAAATGAACTTATTTTGAGCATTTTAAGTATTACTAATAATAAAAATCGTAATACTAAATTGGCACGTCATTTGCATTTATCTACGCATCATAAAGTGATCTAGGGTTCCGGCAGTCATTTTCAAACAGTACTGCGCCTGAGACCGAGAGTTCACGGCTTGTTTTGTATAAAAACACAGCTACACGGAGGGATAAAAGCCCGGGAGGTTGGAACAAAAACCTTAGAGAGGTCATGCACATGGGCGACTATCACAATAATCAAACACTCTGGACTGAAATCCTGCCGGGAGGGCATCACTGGTCCGGACGCATTCAGAAAGGTGCGGTTCTGCAATTCAAGGCACTCGGTGCCAATGCCAATGTATCCCTGTTCTGTGTCAATGCCGAAGACAAACTGGAACGTTACAACATGCCTGACAGCCTGAAAGGCCAGCATACCGCGTATTTGACTGCGGGTAATGTGCTGTATTCCGATCTAGGCCGTGTCATGGCTTCGATTGTTAAAGATGAAGCTGGCTGGAACGATACTTTCTGCGGGCCATCTCGTCCTGAACAGATTGAAAAACAGTTTGGCATCCGTACCTTCCAGGATGCCCGAAATGACATGTATCAAAGCGGTTTAGACGGATTACTCATTGAACTCTCCAAATTCTCTTTGGGACAGACTGACCTGAGTGCAACCGTGAATTTATTCTCCAAAGTCACTCCAGATGACGCCGGCGCATTGTCTTATGTATCTTCAGACAATACCGATCAAATCATTGAAATGCGCTTTGAAATGGACTGTCTGGTGTTCCTGTCGTCTGCACCACATGGTCTGGATAACAGTGCGGAATATCAACCAGCTGACATCCAGTTATCTTTGTTTAAAGCCAATAGCTTAGGCGAAACCGATATCTGCCGTGACTCCTGTCCACAGAATCAGCGTGCATTCCAGAACAATGCCCGTTACTACGCACTTTCAAACATTTAAGGCAGGAGAATGATCATGACAGTTCTACAACAATTTGAAAAAACCGTTCTTAGCGAAATCTGTCCTGCCGGTGAAGCATGGATGTGCGAAGTCAAAAAAGGCCAGTATTTCCGTATCATCGATCTGGAAGGCAATCAGGCAGTTGATACCTTGTTTATCTCTGCGGAAAATCCGGAAGAGCGTTATAGCGCAACCGATACACTGGCAATAAACCAGCAGATTTATCTGGAAAAAGGCACCACTTTATACAGTAACTTTGGCCGTGCGATTGCCGTGATCCATGATGACAACTGCGGCCGTCACGACACTTTAGGCGGTGCATGTTCCTGTGAAAGTAATACCGTCCGTTATGCCCATGACACATACCCAATGCACAGCTGCCGTAACAACTTTATGTATGCGCTGGCGAAGCATCCGGTGGCGAAAAAGCATGGCTTAAACGTGCGCCACATTGGTCCCAACATCAACTTCTTTATGAATGTGCCTGTGACTTCAGACGGACATCTAAAATTTGATGATGGAATTTCAGCACCTGGCAAGTATGTGGAAATCAAGGCAGAAATGGACCTGATCGTACTGATCTCGAACTGTCCGCAACTGAACAACCCATGTAATGCCTACAACCCGACACAAATCCAGCTGGTTGTGCGTGAAGGCGAGGAGGCTTAAGTTATGTTTAATAAAGTTTTGATTGCCAACCGTGGTGCAATTGCATGTCGTGTGATTCGTACATTAAAAAAACTCGGTATTCAATCGGTTGCAGTGTACTCAGAAGCCGATCGTGATTCACTGCATGTGACTTTAGCGGATGAAGCGGTGTATATCGGTGAAGCACCAGCCAGCCAAAGCTATTTAAATGTTGATAAAATTTTAGAAGTTGCCAAACAAACTGGCGCACAAGCGATTCATCCGGGTTATGGCTTCTTGTCAGAAAATGCTGAATTTTGTGACCTGTGTGAATTACAAGGCATCGCTTTTATTGGGCCAAACTCTGCGCAAATGCGTGCTTTTGGTTTAAAGCACACGGCACGTGAGCTTGCGATTCAAGCTAATGTGCCGTTATTACCAGGCAGTCAACTGCTTGCAGATGAAGCTGAAGCACTGCTTGAGGCTAATCGTATTGGTTATCCTGTGATGCTAAAAAGTACTGCAGGCGGTGGCGGGATCGGTATGCGTTTGGTCTGGAACGAAGCTGAACTGAAAGATGCGTATGCAACCGTGTCTTATTTAGCCCAAGCCAACTTTAAAGATGCTGGTTTGTACCTTGAAAAATTTGTGCAAAATGCCCGTCATATCGAAGTGCAAATTTTTGGTGATGGCAAAGGTCAAGTGATTGCGCTCGGCGAGCGTGATTGTTCAGTACAACGTCGTAACCAAAAAGTAATTGAGGAAACGCCTGCACCGCATATCAATGATGAACAACGTGCCTACATCCAAAATGTTGCCATTCAACTGATGCAGTCAGTGAATTATCGCTCAGCAGGTACGGTTGAATTTGTGATGGATACCGATACACAAGAATTCTACTTCCTTGAAGTCAACACGCGTCTGCAAGTCGAACATGGCGTGACGGAGCAAGTCTTTGGTGTGGACCTGGTGGAATGGATGGTGACGCTTGCCAGCGGAGACTGGACTGCACCAACAGAGCCACTGGAATCCAAAGGCCATTCGATTCAGGTGCGCCTGTATGCCGAAGACCCGATCAAGAACTTCCAGCCAAGTGCCGGTCTGCTGACCTATGTCGAGTTTGATGAAAACGCACGTAATGAAACCTGGGTAGAAACGGGTTCGAATGTATCGTCTTTCTATGACCCGATGATTGCCAAAGTCATTGTCACAGCAGATGACCGGGAAGCCGCGATTCAGGCGATGACGGATACACTGGCGAAAACTCAAGTGGCGGGCATCGAAACCAACCTGGAATATCTGCAAAACATCATCGACTGTGAGGTGTTTAAGGCGGGAACACAAACCACACGTTTCCTGAATACCTTTGAGTGGAAAACCCAGAAGATTGAAGTGCTGCAAGCAGGCATCCAAACTGCTGTGCAGGATGTCACTGGTCGTCTCGGTTACTGGGATGTGGGGGTGCCACCATCTGGTGCGATTGATCCATTATCGCTCAATGTCGCCAACCAGCTTTTAGGCAATGCGCCAAATACCGCCGGTCTGGAATGTACCCTGCAAGGTCCAACACTGAAATTCCACTGCGACAGCCAGATCGTACTGGCGGGTGGGGATATGCCATCAACACTGGATGGTGTGGCTGTGCCAATGTGGCAAACCGTGAATGTGCGTAAAGGTCAGGTGCTGAAATGTGGCAAGATCGCTACCGGTTGCCGGACGTATATCGGCATCAAAGGTGGTCTGAATGTACCTGAATACTTGGGTTCACAAGCGACCTTTACCCTCGGTCAGTTTGGCGGTCATGCCGGTCGTAACTTACTAATCGGCGATATGCTTCCAATCACCGCATTTACAAGCAATGAAGTCAAAGCGCTGGCACCTGAGCAAATTCCAGCATTCAGCCATGAATGGGAAATTGCGGTGATGTATGGCCCGCATGGTGCGCCAGATTTCTTCACCAAAAAGGACATTGATACCTTCTTTGCCAATAATTTTGAGATTCACTTTAACTCTAGCCGTACCGGTATCCGCCTGATTGGTCCAAAGCCGGAATGGGCACGTGAAGATGGTGGTGAAGCCGGTCTGCATCCATCCAATATTCATGACAACGCGTATGCGATTGGTGCGATCGACTTTACAGGCGATATGCCAATTATTCTCGGTCCAGATGGCCCAAGTTTGGGGGGGTTTGTTTGTCCAGCGGTGGTGATCAATTCTGAGCTGTGGAAACTGGGTCAGCTCAAAGCCGGTGACAAAGTGAAATTTGTTCCAGTCAGCTATCACCAAGCCAAACTGTTGAATGAGAAATATCACGCACAACTAGAAGCGCTGGATACTCAGGAAGTTTCATTTAATGAATCCTTCTATCCTGAACTGGCTACGCTGAAAAATGCCGTACTGGATACCTTAAAAGGTGAAAATGGTGCGCCGGATGTGGTGTATCGTCCAGCGGGTAACAACTACATGCTGGTGGAATATGGCGAGCTGGTACTGGATCTGAACCTGCGTTTCCGTATCCATGCCTTGATGCAATGGGTTCAAAAACAGAATATTCCGGGCATTATCGACCTGACGCCAGGCATCCGTTCGCTGCAAATCCATTTCGATTCAATCAAGCTGGATCAGCTCGACCTGTTGCGTTTGTTGCAAGTCGCTGAAACTGAACTGCCTGATGTGACTGAAATGGAAGTGCCATCACGTACCGTGTATTTGCCATTGGCATGGGAAGATTCTCAAACCCAACTGGCGACCGAACGTTATATGCAAACCGTACGTCCAGATGCACCATGGTGTCCAGACAATATCGAGTTTATCCGCCGTATTAATGGCCTGAAAGATAAACAGGCAGTAAAAGATGTAGTGTATAACGCCAGCTATTTGGTGATGGGCTTAGGCGATGTGTATTTGGGTGCACCTGTCGCAACCCCGCTTGATCCACGTCAGCGTCTGGTGACCACTAAATATAACCCGGCGCGTACCTGGACCCCTGAAAATGCCGTGGGGATCGGTGGTGCTTATATGTGCGTGTATGGTATGGAAGGCCCTGGTGGTTATCAGTTCGTCGGTCGTACTACGCAAATGTGGTCGCGTTACCGTAAAAATGCGGACTTCGAGCAAGGCAAACCATGGTTACTGCGCTTCTTTGATCAGATCAAGTTCTATGAAGTGTCTGAAGAAGAACTCATGCAAATGCGTGAGGACTTTAAGGCAGGCCGTCTGAAACTGCGTATTGAAGAAGGTGTGTTGAACCTGAAAGAGTACAACCAGTTCCTGACTGACAATGCCGACACCATTAGCGAGTTTAAGGCAACGCAACAAGCGAACTTTGAAGCGGAACGCCGTCGCTGGCATGAAGCTGGACTGGCAGAATACGTGTCTGAAAGTCTGGATGCAGTCGATGATGGTGAAACTGTGACTATTCCGGAAGGTGGTTGTGCGGTGGAATCACATATGCCGGGTTCAATCTGGAAAATTGAATGTCAGTCTGGTGATATCGTGGAAGAAGGTGCCACCTTGGCCGTAATTGAAGCAATGAAGATTGAGATTCCGATTATTGCCCCTGAACGTATGCGTGTAGATACGATTACGATTGAGAAAGGGCAAACGGTGAAAACAGGGCAGGTGTTGTTTACGTTAGCACCAGTGGCTTAAAGAATTTCCCTAATCCTCCTTTGAAAAAGGAGGGAACTTTTAAAGACCGTCCATAAGGGCGGTTTTTTATTTGCAGTATAGAGTGGACATTAGTAATATATAGCTTATAGTCTATATTTGGGTTGTGGTATGTGGACGGTACTGACCACAGATGTATTTAATGAATGGCTTGAACAACAGGACGAATCGACACAAGAAAAAGTCTTAGCAGCTTTGGTGGTATTACAGAGTCAAGGGCCAAGTCTTGGGCGACCTTTGGTAGACACAATATATAACTCTAAATATACCAATATGAAAGAGCTACGTGTTCAACATAGAGGAAAACCAATCCGGGCATTTTTTGCTTTTGATCCGTTAAGACAGGCAATCGTACTCTGCATTGGTGATAAAAGTGGCAATAAGCGTTTCTATACAGAGATGCTGGCAATTGCAGATGAACAGTATTCACTGCATTTGAAATCTTTAGGAGTAAACTGATATGGCTAAAACTTTGCAAGAATTATTGGCGAAACGTTCTCCTGAGAGTCAGGCTCGTATTCAGGAAATGGCAGAAGAGCTGCTGCTTGAGCAACATCTTCATATGATTCGCGAAGAGTTGGAAATTTCTCAAAAAGAACTGGCTGAAACTTTAGGGATTAAACAACCTTCACTATCTGCAATTGAGAATCGTGGCAACGATCTCAAGATTTCGACAATGAAAAAATATGTTGAAGCAATGGGTGGAAAGCTGCGTATTGATGTAGAGCTGCCTACAGGGAAACATATTGGGTTTAATGTTTAATCAGCTCATACTGTGAAAACAGGACAGGTGTTATTTATTTTGGCACCAGTGGCTTAAAAATCCTCCCTAACCCTCCTTTTCCAAAGGAGGGAATTTCCCCCTCTTTATTAAAGAGGGGTTAGGGGAGATTAAAATTTATTTATTACATCTTTCAATATGCTTAAAAATTTTTTCACATAATTCTTTAGCTTTAGGTGTAAGCTTCCAATCAGGATTTTCATCAAAATCTTTGATAATTTCACGGCAAAATTTTAGTTTATCTTTAATAGTCCCGACACCAGGACCATCAGCAAAAGCAGTTTTGGTTGTATTTGATGTTGGTTTCTTAATTTTTTCATCTATTAAGCGACCAATACCGTATTGAGCATTATCAAAATAATCATCTTGATTAATATTATCAATTAAGGAAATATCATAGCTCTGTCGTACATTTTTTAGGCGTGGAAATTTTGCTTTCGCAACTCGAATAATTGCATTTTTAGGTAGAGTATTCTCTGTTTCTTTACATTCCAAAATAATTAAATTATCTCTATTCAATTCTTTTCTTAAAAATTTTATTTTTTCAGAATTTTTTTGTATGTCTCCATCAGCAATCAATAGCATGTCACTTGCGACGGAAGTTGCACTTTGACCTCGATCTTGCTGAAGGAATTCAATTCTTTCTTCTCTTGTTTTAGGGTAATCATCATCAAATGACCAGTGAGATAAATTACTTCCGGAATATTCCACGAATGTATAATGATAATTAGGCATAAAACGACGATACTTTTTATAAAGATCAGGATTTGATTCTTTTAACTCCGACAAATACTGTTCCATATATTTAGTGATATAGAGTCTATCGGTAATTCCTTCTACCCAAATCGTGCAATTAGCTAGATATACAGATGAAGGGCGAACACCTAGAGAAGCAAGTAAATCGCGATCACGGTCGCATCGATAAATTTTAAACTCGAATTCTTTAGGATTATCTTGTCTAGCTTGTTTTACAAATTTTTGAATCATAACTTGGTCAGATTCATCTGCCATATCAAGTAAATGATTTGAATGTGTAGTAAAGAAATAATAGTGTGAAGTTTCATTTAAGTAGAAATTCATCAGTTGTCGAACCATACCTGCATGCATATGCAATTCTGGTTCTTCTATAAAGAATGCATGGATTTCTGTATTACCATTTTTGTCTTTGCTTTTGATATAGGCTTCATAAGTCAGAATAATTGCTTGTTGAAGACCATCACCTAGTTTATAAATTGGGAATTGATCATCCTCACCAATTTTAATATGTACAACATCATTCTCATGACCATTATCATCTTTACCAATATATGGAATTAGAGTGACGGTTTCATTATCAAAAAAATACTGACTTAATTTTTCTTCATATTGTTTTATCAGTTCACGTTGTTGTGGTTTACCTAATAAATGGACTTTTAGTTCATAGTAAAGGCGTTCACCTGTAATGATGTTGTCTTGATTAAATTTATTATGATCTTGGAAATAATCTTTCTGAGCTCGCTCAATATATGGATATTTATTCTCTTTGTCAGTGACAGGACGCATTCCTCGAAGTATAGGGATGTAAAATTTTTTGTTTATGAAAATAGGATTTAAGTTTAATTCTATTTCTTTATTAAACATTGATGTAGCAATAGATTTATTGTTGTTTGAGTAAAGACTTGATAGCTGTCCAATTCTTGATAAGTAATCAAGTGCTTGTGGAAAGTTAGAATTTGCAGAACCTATTTTTGATGGCTTAATGTCCTCTGTTGTTTTCAAAAAATGGTTATAGTAGGTATTATTATCACTATATTTTTTACTTATTTGTAATTGCTTTTTGAAAGCCAATAGCCTTCTAAATTGAAGAGAATTATATAGTTGCTGACCTTGAGTGGTTTGAAACAGATTACGAATGAAACGACTTTTACCAGAATTATTTTTTCCAATAAAAAAGTTAAGACGTTTGATTTCTATAACTTCATTATAGCCCGTTTCACTGTCGTTATCTGATGTATAGTTTTCTAAATTTTCAGCCCAATAATATAGTTTTTCTGTCATAAAAAAAGCCCCCGAATTATGGGGGGTAATTTATCAGTAATGGTACACTTTTAAAACATTTTCAAAGTCTTATAGACTTACTTTTACAGCTTCACCAACTCCACCCGACGATTCTTCGCTTTACCATCTTCATTCGAATTATCTGCAACAGGCTGAGTATTCCCGAAACCTTTGGCAGTTAAACGACTGCCTTCAATACCTGCTTTGGTCAGGGCAGTAACCACACTTTGCGCACGCTGATCAGACAGCTCTAAGTTATAAGCTGCATCACCGGTATTGTCGGTATGACCATAAATGCCCAGTTTTAAATCCGGGTTGTCATTTAATAAGGCAACCATCTGCTCAATTTGCGCTTGTGAGTCCGGCAAAATCTCGGCTTTATCGGTTGCAAAGTTAATCTGTACGCTGACTTTATCGTCCTGATCAAGACTTTGTTTTAGTGCACTTGAAGTCAGGGCTTTGGCAGTCACATTTAAAGATTTAGATTCAGCCACCATCAGCGAAATATAATTACCAGATTGGGTTAGCTGGAACCATGCAGTCTTATCTTCCTGACGAACCACATAAGTCTTGGTCGGGTAGTTAAAAATATCCCCCAGACCCGCATAATATTGCACCTGAAAATCCTTCGGAATTTTTTCGATGATGTCTTTTGGAATCTGGCTATTGGCAATTTCCACACCGCCCAAATCCTTGATCACACTCTCCAGATTACGCTGAATTTCTAAAAAATTGCCTTCTTTATATTCCGGTTTCGAGGTAATGCCTGAACTGAATAATTGTCCTTCGATCCATTCCAGTTGCTGTCCTGTCCAGAATGGAACACGCTCAAAATTGCGCTGCTCGGTATTTTGATAGATATAACCATCTGGCAGGGCAATATAAGGAAAGTCACCGAGTGTCGCTGTGCTGAGTGGTATTTTACTGATGTCAAAAGCTTGTGTCTGTGCCGTTTCGGCAGCTTGCGTGGTATCTTCCTGCTGGATTTCGGTTTTGGAGGTTTCTGCTTGCTCGGTTTTGCTACATGCCGCAAAAATAAAAGGCGTACAAAGAATGGCAGTACGAAGGAGAGTGGAAGTCTTCATTAAATTTCCTTATTGTTCGGGCATTTTTATGGAATTTATTGTATAGAAATTCACCTGTAGTGCAAATTTTAATCGAAACCTAAATCTGAGCGGCTTTAGTATTCATAATTAAAGCTAGAGAAGAGTAATTGGTGAAGATTCCATTATCAAAAACTGTACCATAAAACCCCATTTTGATATCGTTTTGGTGCAAGTTTGATCACTCTTGGCGCATAAATATTTTAGACACATTTTGTAGCATTTATTAAGTTTCAACTAACTGTTTTAAATCAATTTTTTAATAATAAAAAACTCTTTATATTTGGCATATTTTCTGCTTTTATTTATATACCGAATTAAAAGAGGAGAGCATATTACTTGAAGAACCAGACGCAATTCTCGATCAATCCATCATGTCTAAAAATAATTACAGTACATGATTAATTTAACGGCCTCTTGGTGAATTAATTCACTCATTTTGATTCCAAAAAAGCCCCATAACCGTTGATGGGGCTTTTTTTAAACTGAATTTCAGTCTTTTCTGCTCGTAATTAGTAAATTTCCTCATCTAAAACTGGCACGCTTTCTGCATTTCCTTAAGTAATACGAAATTCACATTCAGTAATACCAAGGAGATGCGCATGAATAATCAAAGCAAAAAAGCCAAGCTGCATCCATTTGCCCAATTTTTAATTGAACTGCTCAGCGTTCGCGCCGGGCTTTATGTCAAACAGGATTCACTCAAGGAAAACAGACGTGTCTAAACCGAAATTGGCACGAATCAGTATCACCGTGCCGGAAACCACATTACAGGCCATGGATCAGAAAATTGTCGAGCAGCATTATGAAAGCCGCTCGCAGGCCATTGTCGACATGATTAACCGCCACCTGATTGATGAACTGGTTTCTCGTGATGAAGTCATGGTCGGTACGCTGACGCTGGTCTATGACGTCAGCCTGAAACCGTTACGTTCCCAATTGGTCGATTTGCAACAGCAATATCTGGAACAGGTGATCAGCTCGCTGCATATCCAGCTGGATGATCAGAAAGTCCTGCAAGTGATGCTGATGCAGGGTGTAAGCAGTGATTTAAAAGAAATTAGCGAACAATTTATTGCATTAAAAGGGGTGCTCAAAGGACACCTGGAACTGATGGATGCCGTGATGCCTCCCATTCCCCAAAATACCAATAAAGGAGTATTGTCATGAATACTTTATGGACAATTCAAGACTGGCAGAACGCCTACCAACAGCAGCAGATTCAGTTACAGGACCTGATCGATTATGTTGCATCATTTCAAAATGATGATCATGCCTGGATTTCAATTGCATCTGCAGAACAATTACAAGCACAAATTGATGCCTTAACAGGAAAATCACTAGCCGAATTGCCACTCTACGGCATTCCATTCGCAGTCAAAGACAATATTGATGTTGCCGGTTTTTATACCACCGCAGCCTGCAAAGAAGCTTCTTATCTGGCGACCAGCGATGCCACAGTCGTAGCTAAATTAAAAGCAGCAGGGGCTATTGTGGTGGGTAAAACCAACCTGGACCAGTTTGCAACTGGCTTAGTTGGTGTACGTTCACCCTACGGCGCAGTGAAAAACAGCTTTAATCCGGAATATATCAGCGGCGGTTCAAGCTCTGGTTCATCGGTCGCGGTGGCGAATGGTCAGGTGCCTTTTAGTTTAGGTACCGATACGGCGGGTTCAGGTCGTGTACCGGCAGGACATAACAATATTGTCGGCTTGAAACCCACCAAAGGCTGGTTCTCCACTACAGGTCTGGTACCCGCGTGCCGCACTATTGATGTAATTTCAATTTTTGCCCTGACTGTAGATGATGCATGGCAAGTCGCACAAATTATGCAAGGCTATGACGCAAGCGATGAATATTCCCGCCAGCATCCAGCCAATGTGCCAACCCAATTTTCCAAAGGCAAAATCGCGATTCCAGCACAACTGGAATTCTATGGCGATGCCGAAACTGATAAAGCCTTTGAATTGGCAATTGCTCGTGTAAAACAGCTTGGTTATGCAGTTGAAGCGATTGATTTCAGCATTTTCAACCAGTTGGCATCCGCACTTTATAACAAGGCTTGGGTGGCTGAACGGACCAATGCTGTTGAAAAACTGGTTTCTCGTGATGTAACGCATCCGGTGATTAACCAGATCATCAGTCAGGCAGATAACTTTAATGCCGTGGATATGATGCAGGCGGAATATGAAAGAGCGCAATTGGCTCGTCAGATCAATCTGGCGCTGGCGGATTTTGATGCCTTGATGGTGCCAACGGCGCCAACCATCTACAAGATTGCCGATGTAGAAGCTGATCCGTTGGTGAAAAACAGCCATATGGGCGCTTATACCAACTTCGTGAATTTTGCGGATTTATCGGCTTTGGCACTGCCTAATACAATTCGCGCTGATGGTTTGCCAAGTGGGGTGACCTTCATTGCACCCGCCTGGATGGATCAGGCCTTGGCAAACTTTGGCCAGACTTGGCAGCAGGCAACGGCTTTAACACTAGGAACATCTGAAAAAACTTATGAACCAATAGGCCAGATTCAGTCACAGCATGCAGTAAAACTGGCTGTTGTCGGTGCACATCTGACTGATATGCCGTTGAACTTCCAGCTCACCACACGTGGTGGCACGCTAGTGCAAAAAACCAAAACCGCAGCCAACTACAAACTGTTCGCACTGAAAAATACCACACCACCGAAACCGGGCTTGCAGTACTACAGCAAAGGTCAGGAGATCGAAGTGGAAGTTTGGGATATTTCATTCGCCAACTTTGGTCAGATCGTGGCAGAAGTTCCGGCACCGCTGGGCATTGGCAATGTACAGCTGGCAGATGGCAGCTGGGTTAAAGGTTTTATCTGCGAAGGCTATGCGCTGGAAGATGCAACTGAGATCAGTCATTTCGGCGGCTGGCGTGAATTTATCAAATCAAAACAACTTTCAAATACGCGTTTTAAATGTAATTGCATAGGGGAAATCGCACAATGATCAAAAAAGCTACTCTGGCAGCATCGGTTTGCGGTGCCATTTTATTCAGTGGTTGTGACAATACGGCGAAAGTTCCAGAATCCTCTGGTCAGGCCAAAGGCAATGTAAATACTCAGCCGATTCGTATCGGCTATAGCGACTGGCCAGGTTGGGTGGCTTGGCAAGTGGCGATTGAAAAAGGCTGGTTAAAAGAAGCAGGTGTGAATGCAGATTTTAAATGGTTTGACTATTCTGCTTCATTGTCTGCCTTTGCAGCAAATCAGCTGGATGCAGTCATGGTAACCAATGGTGATAATCTGGTGACTGGCTCTGGTGGTACCAAAGGCGTGATGATACTGGCAACGGATTATTCAGCCGGAAATGACGTGATCATTGCCAAGAATGGAATCAACTCGATTCAGGATTTACGCGGTAAAACTGTTGCCACTGAAAAAGGTCTGGTCGATCACTTGCTGCTATCGACTGCTCTGGATGATGCAAAGGTTAAACTGAATGAAGTGAAACTGGTCAATACCATGACCAATGAACTGCCACAGGTCTTTGCAACAGCGGATATTGATGCGATTGCGGTATGGCAGCCAGTCGCGAATCAGGCCTTATCTGCGGTTGCTGGTTCAAAAATTATTTTCAGCTCTAAAGATAAAGCTGGTCTGATTTACGACACCTTGACCGTGAATCCTGCGCATCTGGAAGCCAATAAAGAGCAATGGAAAAAGGTCATTCAAGTTTGGGATAAAACTGTTAAATATATCAATGACCCGGCAACACGTGCAGATGCTGTAGAAATCATGTCGAAACGTGTCGGTGTTGATGCTAAAGCCTATATGCAGTTTGTAGATGGTACCCATTTGCTGGATCTGGAAGCGAACAAAAAAGTCTTTACCAAAGGTGAGGGTTTCGATTCGATCTATGGTTCAAGCTATCACGTCAACAAGTTTAACGTCACTAATGGCATTTATAGCACTGAAATGAATGTGGATAGTGTGATTGTTCCAACGCTGGTACAAGAGCTGAAATAAGTCGAAATCCAAACAATAAAAAATCCCCAGTTTCGGGGATTTTTTATTGTTAGATGTGTAAATATCTTTTATAAATCGAAAAATGATCATTAATATTCAAATTTAATGGATATTGAAAGTTTCTTCTCCCTCTGGGATGAGAAGCATAGCTTTGCAAGAGGATGAGGGTATTTATTAGAGAGAACCTCTCCCTGAGGAGCATGCTCCGCAAGTCTCCTACAAGGAGAGGGAATTTACTTCTTAGTAATTAAAAAATGACTGATGAAAAACACTAATATTAAGAAATTAAAGTTCAATACTTTTGGAAAAGACATTAATAAAAATAATTCCCACAATCATGAATGACAGACCAATCAGTGCCGGAATATCCAGATGCTGCTTGAACACCAGCAGTCCCACTGTAGAAATCAGGATAATACCTGCACCGGACCAGATGGCATAAGCAATGCCCATTGGGATGGTTTTCATGGCCATGGAAAGAAAGAAAATGGCAATCGCATAGCCAACAAATGTGGTGATTGAAGGCCAGAGTACGCTAAAGCCATTGGAGGCCTTTAGTGCAGAAGTCGCGATGACTTCTGCAATAATAGCAACGGATAGATATAAAAAAGCCATATTCCTCCTTATAACACCCGTTCTGCATGATGCAGCAGGTGATTCTGTTCCGCGCTCATCCACTGTGCTGCTTCTGCAGTCGTGCTAGTCCTGTGCTGAAACTCATATTCAGGTTGGTAGATATCAATCTTAAAAATCAGGTCAATTGCACGACCATCCAGAACCACATGCTGGACCAGACGGGTTGCATCCAGAATTTCAAAATTGTCCAGATCAAAGGCGTTGCCTGTTTCACCGGTACGGGTGCTGTAGGTTTTACTTAAACCTTGGGTGCCAATAGAGACTTCAAAGCTTTGTAATAGATCAAATGAAGTAGTATCGGCTGACTTGATATCTAGTTCTGCAACTTGAGATTGCACCTCTGGCAAGCGGGTCAGGGCATAGGCTATATGATCATCACAGATGATCAGACCGCCATCCATTTGCAGCTTTGCACCTGATTGGACATCTACCGCAGATTCTAGACGTAGGCCTAAGAACAGACCTTTCTTCACTTGCTGACGCCAGTCTTCGACATAGACGTTGCTGGGTAAAAATTCCAGAATACAGTTCCCGATCGCATGTAGTTTGGCCGGTTCAGGCCACTGCACATGATTTTGATAATTGGCGTAGTCTTCAACTTCCCATGACAAGAGCTGCGTTGCATCATCCCATACCGTATTGCCAATCCAGCCCTGACGTTCTGTCACTGGTGTGTCATTCTGACTTTTCAGGCGTAGATCAATAGTAAAGCTGCGTGACTGGAACCAGTACACAATGGTGTTTTGATCGGTCAGGCCATTAAAGAAACTGATGCTTTTCCTGCGAAATGCCCCATATAAAAAGCTCGGAACTACTTCAGGTTGAGTAGTTGTTGGCGTTAATTTTTTTATGGCTTCTAATAGGTTCATGATGCTGCCTCCGATTTTTCATTTAAACCAAAGGAAGACAGTGGAACGGCATTTTTTAGAACCAGCTCACCATTGGCAATTCGCTGTTTTAAATACTGGAACGTTTGTGCGGTCTGATTAAACAGGTGTTCACCACCAATCAAAGGCTTATATTTGGAATCATCAGTTTTTACCACCGGTTCAATCACCGTGTCATAGTTACAGGCACAGAACAGCGGGAAGGAATAACGTTCTTCAGAGACTTTTTTTACGCGGTGTTTGGTTGCCAGGTATTTGCCATTGGACAGGATTTCCATCATGTCTCCAATGTTCATCACCAACGTATTTTCAATCAATGGAATATCAATCCATTCGCCAGCTTTGTTCAGCACCTGCAAACCTGGCGCAGTTGGTAATAGCAGGGTAAAGCATTCATAGTCGGTATGTGCTCCGATGCCTTCGGCATCTTTGATATCCGGATTGTACGGATAATGAATCAGGCGCAATTGACTTGGCGCATCATTAATTTTATCGGCAAAGAAATCTTCTTTGACACCAAGAGCCAGGGCAAAAGCAGAAAAAATTTGTTCGCTAATGGTGCGCAAGTGACCGTAATATTGGCTGACAATGGCTTTAAAATTTGGATAATCAGGCCATAAGGTTGGGCCAAGTAATGGGCAGTCTGTTCTAGAACCCTGATAGTCATAATTCACATCGTAGGCTTCTTTGAGGTCATAACTGTTGCCTGCGAACTGTTCTTCACCAATTGGCACATAACCGCTATGGTTACTGGATTTGCCAATATAGTGCTGCATTTTTGTGTCCAGATCCTGCTCAAAATAGGATTTAGCCAGTTCAACCAGTGACGTGGCATAATCAAAATTAAACTGATCTCCTTTAAGATAAAGGAATCCGACATCTTTACAGGCCTGGTCTAAAGCTGCCGCAACTTCAAGACGATCGGCCAGATGTGGACTTTGCATTTTAGAAATATCGACGAGTGGGAGTACGTATTGGTCTTGCATTGCAATCACCTTATTGTTGGTCGTCCAACACAGCGACTAAAACCTTTGGGTCGTCCCAAAGGCTCTTTTTTTAAATGGATTATTTGCTCGTGCTGACTTTGGTCAAGCGTGGAATTTCTGGAAGATCGGCTAGTGCAGGATCCAGCTCATCCTCCTGTGCATGTACTAGATGATTGACGTGCTCGCGAAGCTGTTTAAATTCCGGAGTCAGCATCAGATCCGGATGGCGTGGACGAGGAAGATTGACCTCAATAATTTCCTTGATTTCACCTGGATTGGCTTTCAGCGCCACAATCCGGTCTGCCAGCAAGATCGCTTCATCCATATCGTGGGTCACGAAAATGATGGTAATGTCGATGTTTTTCCACAAATCCATCAGATGACGCTGCATTTTTTGGCGCGTATGCGGGTCTAGTGCACCAAAAGGTTCATCCATCAGCAATACTTTAGGTTCATTGACCAAGGCGCGGGCAATCGCCACACGTTGTTTCATTCCGCCTGAAAGTTGATGCGGATACTGATCCTGATATTTTTCCAGACCAATGATATTGATCCATTCACGTGCCTGCGCTTCAGCAGAAGCATTACTTTGGCCTTTCATTTTCGGGCCAAACATAATGTTTTCTTTCACGGTCTTCCATGGGAACAGGGTATACCCCTGAAACACCATGCCGCGTTCTGGGCTTGGGCCAGTAATCGGCTTGCCATCCACCAGAATTTCACCGCTGGTATAAGGATCTAGCCCAGCTACCACACGGCTAAAAGTCGATTTACCGCAACCTGATGGACCAATCACACAGATAAACTCACGTTTATGAATTTTCAGGTCAATGCCATTTAAAATGGTGCGTTCAGTTTTGCCATGCTTGAAGGATTGAGTGAGCTGTTTGGCTTCCAGGATGACTGGACGGCTATAAATCTTGTCAAAATATTCGTGGGTATTAAATTCAGTGTTTTGCATCAGTTTGCTCCCGGTTTCCATTTAAATAAGCGTTGTCCCAATTTCATTAAAATCACGTCACAGAGCAGACCAATTACCCCAATGATCAGGATCGCTGCAAAGACATTGTCAAAATTCTGATAACGGGCCTGCTGGGTAATAAACCAGGTAATACCAGACGTACTACCGATCAATTCAGCCACGATCAGGTACGTCCATGCCCAGCCGAGCAGTACGCGTAAGTTACGATAAATTTCAGGAAGGGCCGCTGGAATGACCACATGAAACAGGCTTTTTAATTTATTGGTACCCAAAGTAAAACCGGCTTCAATCAGACTGCGATCTACCAGTCGTGTGGTATTGGCAATAATCAGGATTTGCTGGAACAGGGTTCCAATCACAATGATGGCTACTTTTGGTGCATCGTTGATGCCTAAAATAGCAACCGCAAGCGCACCAAAGGCTGGAGCTGGCAAATAGCGGAAAAACTCAACAAATGGCTCGGTCAGTTGGGAAATTTTGTTAGAGAAGCCACATAAAATACCGAGTGGAATACCAATCAGGGAAGATATTAAGAAGGCAGTAAACACTAACTTGATACTGTGCCACAGGCTTTCATGAAACCATGGAGCATTGGCTTGAGCAGGTTCTGTGGTAAATGCAGTGACCAATGCGATCGCCACTTCATGCGGGGCAGGCAGATAGATCGGATTGACCAGAATACCTTGGGGCGGCGCCAGACCTTGATCCACTGCGGATTGCGCAGCAGAGAAAAAGATATCCTTATCAATACGACTACCGACTTGTAAATAGCTAACGCTGCCTGAATCGGCAATCTGGACTTGTGGATGCCAGATAAATGGCAAATAACTGACTGCACACCAAATCAAGATCGGTATTAAAAAAGAGCCCAAGCCAAACAGTATTTTATTTCTTTGACTGAGTTCACGTGCAACGTAACTCATAGTGTTGCCCCTCAATATTACAATTTTTATAAAACGTAATACTGATCAAGCAAAATGGATGCCATGATAAGCAGAAACATTTAAAATGATAAAATAACCTGATATTTCAAAAGAAAAATTTAAACTGAGGGGCAAGATTAATAACTTACTTAAGTTAACAGTTTGATTACATCCAGAAACATAAATAATCTTATTTTAGTCTTTATTGATCAATTTATAGTCAGAACTATTTCATATCTTTACATCGGTTTATTTAATCTCTTATTTTCCTTAAGGTATTGTCCACTTCTTAACTCATTGAATTATAAAAGGGGAGCAATGCTAGAATTTAAAAATCAAATCGTACACGGCGCAATTTTCGATATGGATGGAACCATGTTTGATACTGAACGTTTGCGCTTTCAAACCTTGCAACAAGCTTCGCGTGAGCTGATCGGCGTCGAATTTTCTGAAAACTATTTAATGCAGTGTTTGGGCTTAAGTGCCCGTAGTGCCGAGCAGCTGGCCAAAGAGCGTTATGGACAAGATGTTCCTTATGCCGAGATCCGCCAGCGTGCTGATGTACTGGAACTAGAACATGTACTCAATTATGGTGTTCCAATTAAAAAAGGTTTATTACAAGTACTGGAACGCCTACGCAAGGCAGGCCTGAAAATGGCTGTGGCGACTTCGAGCCGACGTGCGATCGCAGAAGAATATCTGATCAATGCCAATGTCTATAAATTTTTTGATGTACTGGTGTGTGGCGATGAGATTAAACAGGGGAAACCTCATCCAGAAATTTTTATCAGTGCAGCCGAAAAAATCAATTTAAGTCCGGCTCAATGCCTGATGTTTGAAGATTCTGAAAATGGTCTACGATCTGCCTATGATGCAGGCGGTATGACGGTACTTTTTAAAGATATTAAAACGCCGAATAAATCGATGCTGGCACAAGCCCAGTATTATTATGAAACGATGGAAGATTTTCTGACAGATCTGAACCAGTTTGTTCCGGTTCTGGAAATGCCAGAACTTGAGACTGCATTTCCGCAAACGCTGAATCAGTTAACAGTTGGGATTCACGGCTTCGGTGCAATTGGTGGTGGTTATCTGGCTCAGGTGTTATCACACTGGGATGGTTATACGCGTCCACGCAAAATTATTGCCTCGACCCGTAATCCACTCTATCAGTCTGCCGTTAATGCGTTTGGCACCTATTGCATTCGTTATGGTCAGAACTCTTTTGACCAGCGTATTGAAAATATGAGCGTGATTGATGCATATGATCTGAAGCAAATGCAGAATATGTATATTGAATCCAGTCTGGTGGCAGTCTGTGTCCCTGAGGAAGCTCTGGTTTCTGAAGCAGAGGTGATTGCACAGGGTTTATATGCGCGATACTTGGCTTATGAGCAGCAGGAACAGCCGCTGACGCTGTTAATTATCCTGAATAAAATCGGGGCCAAACAGCTGGTGATGCAGCAGATTCTGAGCCGTCTGAAACAGATTACGGATGAACAGACAGCGCAGCACATTATGGATCAGCATTATTTCTGTGACACAGTGGTGAACCGTATGGTGTCCAAGCTGTCAGACCAGAAACTGTATCGTCAGCTGCGTATCAAATACAACATGTTCAAGCAGTATCAGCTGGATGAAGATCTGTCTGTAGTGGATCTGGATGATTCTACAGCCCTGAATGCAGAGCAGGAACATCAGGCGGGCTTATATATTGAAGACCTGCGCCGTAATTTTCAGCCAAGTCATATTCTACAGTCAATGGATCTGATTCTGTTTAATGCCGAAACGGATATGCCAATCTATGTGGAAAATAACAGTCCATTATTGGCTAAAATGCGCCAGATGATTCTGGTAGATGATATTGCCAATATCCAGCTGATTAAAAACCGCTTATGGAATGGTGTGCATGCGATGATGGCCTGGTATGCCAGCCTGCGCGGTCATCAGACCATTGGCGTGGCCATGTCAGATCATGCGGTCAGAAAATTCATGCAGCAGGCCTTAGCGCAGGTGAAGCATGGTCTCTGTTACCAGATTCCTAAGCATGCTTCAGATCTGGAACATCTGGCACAAAGTTTTACTGAATCCTGTGCCTATGCTTATCAGGACCCATGTGCACGTGTAGGGCGTGAACCCTTAAGAAAGCTGAAACACAATGAACGGGTTATGGGTTCATTATCGACCTTGCTTAAATATAGTTTACCGTTTGATGTGGTTTTAAAAGGCGCAGTGTTAGGTTATATCTATGCTCTGGAACAGGGTGAATGCGAGCAGCAGGAACTGTTGATGCATTTACAAATCCAGTTAAGACATATGGCATTAGAGCCGCAACTATATGAGACCTTGTATGATGAAATGTCACAATTCATCAATCAGATGATTGCTGGAAAATTGTCCTTGCAAAAATTCATGCAACTGGATTTGCAGCAAGCGCTCAGCTAAATATCAGCAGTAAATAAAAAGACCCAGAACGATTCTGGGTCTTTTTTTATGGAAGTTTATAAATTTATAATTTATACAGTCGTGGATTCTTGCTGATAAATACAGGATTGTGCAATCTGTAGCTGATCATCTGCGGACAGATCAATATTTTCCCATTTTTCCATCTGCTCTAATAGCCAGATAAAATCGGTGAATTGAGGCTCAACACTTTCACCTGCAAGGTTACGAATAATATTCTGAATCTTATGGAAGTCATAAACGTGTCGAGAAGCTGAACATTCAAACTGGATAATCTGATAATCCATCAGCATGTCCCAGACTTCAGAAAGATCCGTAGCATGCTTTAAATCCATCTGGGCTTTATTTACAGCTGCGACTAAGGCCTCTACAGTCAGTGGATGCAACTCGCCCCATTCCTGAGTTATTGCTAGTACTTTATCTGCCACTTTAGGAATCACATTTTGGCTTGCTGCGACAATCAGGCTATAACCTTCAAGCTTGGCCTGAATATTCCAAGGTTCACCCACACAAAAACCATCAAAAATCTGTGCTGCAATCCCTTTGACCATCAAAGGGGGAGGTGAGGTCTTGAGCAATATATTTTTAGCATATTGCGCATCAGTTAAAGCCAGCCATTCTCTTAAACAGTAATGATGAATGGAGTATTTATAAACATGAGCCAGACCTACTTTATGTTGCTGCTTTAAGGCACTGACCAGCTTTTGTGACGTGATCTGTTCATTATCTTCAGGCTGAATGCCCAGTTCATAACACAAATCCTGTCTTAAGCTGATAAATGCCTGATTGATACTGAGGACTAATGGGGTCTGCAAAGCGACTTGTAACTGGTCTGCGCCCAAAGCAGCCGCGGGAAGCATGGCAGACAGGCAATGGGCAGCATCCAGAAAGCCATAGGCCAGACGGTCGCGTAAGCTGGACCAGGAGGCTTCACGGATCAGGTTTACCTTTAAACCCTGTTCAGTAAAATAACCTTGTCGCTCCGCCCAAAGAATGGCAACACAATCAAGCAGTGGAATATAGCCAATATTGAGTTCTGTTTTTTCTAATGTTGTCATTGAATGCTCCTTATTGGCCGGATAACAGTTTTTGTGCATCAAGTAAGCGCCTTGCCATATCGCCAATGGTAATCCGGTGACTCATGGCATTTTTGCGCAACAGGGCAAATGCTTCTTCTTCGCTCAGTCCATGCAGCTGGATCAGCAGGACTTTGGCTTTATCAATATCCCTGCGATCACTTAATTTTTCCTGAGTTTCCTTCAGGTCATGTAACAGTTTTTTATGTTTCTGGAATTGTTCAATCGATATTTCCAGAATATTTTCCAGTTTGGTTGGATCAATCCCGTCCACAATATATGCCGTGACTCCGGCATCAATGGCATTTCTGATGGTGTCCTTGTTGGAATTTTGGGTAAATAGAACCGTAGGTAATTCATACTGACTCACGCAGCTTTCGATAATATCGCGATGAGGATGATCCATATTTAACAGAATGACATCGGCATGCAGGCTTTTGATATCAACAATGTTGAGGTCATTCAGAATGACACAGGCCACCACATGAAAATCATGCGCAAGTAAAGAAGCCTGAATAAATTCAGCGCGTTCTGGATCATCATCAATCAGGGCAATTCGTAATTTAGACATGCAAGATTTTTAACTAGTACATCGGGGAATATCTATGAGGACTTATGCAAAAAACATACCATGCAATTTGGTGCAAAAAATCAGGAGATCAGGTTAAAAGTGTCATAAAAATAGTGTATAGAGTCTGATGAGACTAAATTACTCTGACTAAAATGAGGCGTAACCAAAATAATCGCACTAAAATAAGGAATTTTAAGACAATAAAGAATATAAAATTTATCGCTTAGATCAATTTTAATTTCATCAAGATGATCGGGAAAAATAAAAAAATCAAATATAGATAAAAATATTGGAATAATAATTGCTTATTTTTAATCCACTATAAAATAAAAAGGTGGAATAGACATGAAATTACAACTTATACCATCCCTGCTAGTAGTAATGAGCAGTCTTTTGATGGCGGGTAATGTGATGGCAGAAGATGGCGGTTTACGTTTTACCGAGAAAACTCTGGCCAAAGTGGCAGAAATGAAAACCAAGAAAAAATCAGCTGAAACCCAGCAAGCTGTACCATTACAAGCACAAGTAATCGAAAATGCCTCTAAATAAAATAATAGCCAGAATACATGAAGAAACTCTCCAGCAGGAGGGTTTCTTTTTTGGGCTGAAATCTATAAGCCATAGTTCAAAAAATAAGAATTCTATTTTCTAGTTATGACTAAGATTTTGGTCTAGAAACCTGTCTATTAAACTGATCTTGATGAATCAGAATATTGTTTATATCTTCAAAATTTTTAATTTAAATCACTTTTTGCCAACTCGAATTAGATGGTTACAAGAAAAAAATACATATCTATAAATTACAAATACTTAATAAATTAGATGTCAGAACTTGTATGAATCTGTCTGTGATCTTGTAAAGTACTGACAGATTTTTTGTATAGAAAAAATTAAAAATATTGCCGCACCAGTCAGATATTTTGGCAGAAAATATCTGCTTAATTTTGCATGCTTCATTTATGCTACAGCTTAAATTTTTAAGCCAAGTCCTAAAGCAGATCAGGATCACTTATACAGGATTGTATAAATTCGCCATGAATATGACAAAAATCCCTCTCAAGAAAAATCCGCTTAGCCTGATGATACTGTCGGCATTTTCAGGCCATCTTTATGCTGAAACTACGCTAGCACAGGATAGTGTTCAGCAACTGGAAACTATTGTGGTGACCACTGAGCAAAATACAAATTCCCAGCAACAGACTGCGGCCGAACTTGCCAGCGTTTCGGGAGGAACCAATTTTATTTCAGATCAGCAGCTCGAACATCAGCGTCTGGGAACCATTGCTGACGTCTTCCGTCTCCAGCCCGGCATTTATGCCCAATCGCCGGGCAATGAAGGAGCCAAAATTTCTATCCGTGGTTCTGGCATTAACCGTACTTCTGGTGCACATGCATCCGGAACTTATGTCATGATCGATGATATTCCCTTTACCGGACCGGGTGGTACAGCTTATGAACTGCTTGAACCATGGTGGATTGATCATGTTGAGGTGTACCGTGGTGCCAATGGTTTAAAACAGGGCGGATTATCCTTAGGTGGAACAGTTAATTATAAAAGTAAGACTGGTGCAGAGCAGAATGGCTCTGAATTAAAATATGAAACGGGTAGCCATGGCTATCAGAAATACCAGTTTAGTACTGGCCGACAACTCGATAAGTTAGATTATTATCTGACAGTAACGGGTTCACAGTTTGATGGGATTCAGGATCATGCCGAAGGTGATGGTAAAGGTCTAGCTTTTAATCTGGGTTATCAGATCAGTCCAGATATTGAGACCCGCTTTTATGCCCGTTACCGTGAAAGCAAACATTTAACGCCAGGGCGCATTACCCAGGAACAGCTCAAGAATAATCCTGAAGCAGCCAATGATTTTAATCTGGCTGTAGATGCCAAGCGGATTCAACCGGGCAGTACCTGGCTGGCAAATACTACCACTTGGAACTTGCAGGATGATGCCAAACTGACCGGTAGTCTGGCTTATCACCATTATCCATTGGATCTACGTGAAAGTAGTTATCGTACCAATGTCGATTATGAGGATATTAGTGCGCGGGTTCAGTATGAGAAACCTTATCAGTTATTCGGTCTTGAACATCAAGGAAAAGTTGCTTTTCGAAGTACCACGCACCGTCCGAATAGTGGTGTAACCGAAACAATTCGACGCGATACTACAATTGATGGCACGCTTTATCCGGCAGATACCGTAACACGCCGTTATACCTATCGTGGTTCAGACAATGTGCTGCAATTTGATCAGGAAACTCAGTTGAATGATCAGTTTAAGCTTGATCTAGGATTGGCAGCAGCCTATACCCACCGTGAGAGTGAAGTGACTTATCCTGTGGCTAGTCCTGAAGTTAGCCGCTATGAATGGAATTTCGCCCCGCGTATTGGCCTGACTTATCAGCCAAATGAAACACTACAATGGTTTGCCAATTTAAGCCGTAGTATTGAACCGGCACATCCATGGGCGATGGCATGGTCTTCGCCATACTATTTTGACACTGGTGTCGCTTCAGGGCGGGTACGTGAACCTATTTATCTGGACACGCAAACTGCAAATACTTTAGAACTGGGTGGCCGGGGTCAGTCAGCCTGGGGTGATTGGGCACTGAGCTACTATTATTCCAAAGTTAAAAACGAGTTATTAACCTCAGAGTTGATCAAAACCTATGAGGATGGATCGGAACGACCTTCTGAACCAATTGCTGTAGAATCCAATGCAACTCCCACCCTTCATCAAGGTGTAGAACTCAGTCTGGATACACCATTGTATGCATCACAGCAGGGTGAACTTCGCCTACGACAGGCTTATACCTTGAGTGATTTCCAGTATAAAAACGATCCTTTATTTGGCAAAAACCAGTTACCGGGAATTCCAAAACACCTTTATCAGGCACAGCTCAGTTATGCCTTGAATAACGGTCTTTATGTGGGTCTAAATACAGAATATGCATCGAAGATGGCACATGATTATGCCAATAGCCGCTTCAGTGATGACTATCAGATTTGGGGTATTGATCTGGGATATGCGCCAGAAGATCAGTCATGGAGTGCCTGGGTTAACTTCAAGAACATCACCGATGAAAAATATGCAGCAGTGGTAATTCCAGGCTATGACGACAAAGGTGCAGATCTAGCACGATCTTCACCGGGTGAAGGCTTCTCGACTTATGCAGGCGTGTCGTTTAAATTTTAAAATCATCACTTCATAAAAAAGCGGGCATTTTTGCCCGCTTTTTTTATTGTCAGCTTATATAAAACTAGCCTTCCAGAATTCCACTGACACCTGTCACAATCATATCAATGGCGATGGTTCCGATTAACAGTGCTGCAACACGACCGACAATATCGACATACAGGTCAATGTAGTTGGAATATTTATGCTGTAAATGATCATGCAGGTATTTCATCAGAATTAGCAAGCTACAGGTCAGAAACAGGGTAAAGAAAATCACCAGAATGGTTTGCATTAAACTGAGCTGTACACCGGTAATAACTGAAGCTGAAATGGTGCCGGGACCGATCATAAAAGGCATGGCAATCGTACCCGCCAGATGATTCGGCGCACCCCGCATCACCCCAATGGTATCCGCACCTTCAAAGACATAGCGATAACCAATCACCAGAAAAATCAGACCACCAAAAATCTGGAAGGATTCAAAGCGAGCATGTAGCACTTCATTGAAGAAGGCTTCGCCAGTTTTCGCAAAAATGATGAAAACAATAAAGCTGATCAGGCTGCCCTGAATCAATGCCATATTGAAGACCTTTGCTTCGGAATTACGAATAATTCCGAGCATATAGATACTCATCAAAAATGGATTGAGTAACGAAAAAAACAGGGCAAAGGCATTTAAACTTGCTGACATCATTCAATCCTTCCGTAGTTGAGTGATCCTAGATTTCACGATCCGGGAAAAGTGGACGTTTACCCGGACTGATCCGGTTGATGTGCAGATACATCATATGACGTTCATATTTATCCAGAATGTCGTTAATAACTTGTTCCTTGCTGTAACCGACCAGATCATTGCCCTGAGATCCTTCAAACAGGTAACTTTCCAGACGATAGTAATAGCGTTTAGTCCGTTTACCCCGTGAACTAAAGTTCGGTGTGGCATAACGTACTGGCCAGATTTGATAGACAAAGTTTTCTTCTTCATCCAGCTGAATGGTGAGATCCAGATGATACAGTTCAGGTTCTTCCTCAAGCGATTTTTCCTGAATATTCACTTGAATACCCTTATCGGTTAACTCAGTCGCAACTGCCTCAATGGCCGGCTTGCAGACGTCATCCATCATGGCGCGAGTCTGTGAAAGGCTTGGATGCAACATCACCCGGCTCAGACGTTTCTTCCAGTTAAAGATGTCAACATTACCGACGACTGGTGCAGCATTCAGACTGGTACTGGCCTGACGGAAATCCTCAAGCCGCAAGGATTTATACAAACCGGCCATGACAAAGAAGATCACGAAACTAAAAGGTAAGCCCATAATAATGGTGGTGTTTTGCAATGCTGTCACACCGTTAGCCATTAGCATAGCTAGCGTCAACAGGCCAATCGCAATCGCCCAGAACACACTGAGCCAGCGCGGTG
This sequence comes from Acinetobacter sp. YH12137, assembly GCF_013418535.1. Classification (NCBI taxonomy): domain Bacteria; kingdom Pseudomonadati; phylum Pseudomonadota; class Gammaproteobacteria; order Moraxellales; family Moraxellaceae; genus Acinetobacter; species Acinetobacter sp. YH12137. The sequence goes on from NZ_VPBW01000009.1 coordinate 99,030, forward strand.
AATCATGCTCAATATTAGTGAATTTAGTGGTGAAGTTCCCCAATACCAATGCCCCTGAATCCGCTGAAGTCACATAGAACAGCAAACCTGTAATGGTGGCGACACCTGCGAGAAATGTGAAACCTGGATACTGTGCCAGCAGGTCATAAAAACCATGTGCCGGATTTTCTAAAACAGTTGTCGCAAGCTGAGTATTACCATCAAAAATCACGCTGTATAAAGCACTGTTACCGAAAATAGACAACCAAGTGAGGGTAAATAACAGAGGAATAACCAAAGTCCCGGTGACAAATTCACGAATAGTACGACCACGGGAAATACGTGCCAGGAACAGACCTACAAACGGCGACCAAGCAATCCACCATGCCCAGAAGAACAGGGTCCAGCTATTCATCCATTCTTTAGGCTGCTCAAAAGGAAAACTGCTTAAAGAGAGTTTCGGGAACTGGCTGAGATAATCACCAAAATTCTGAATTAGAGCCGCTAATAAAAACTCGGTATTTCCCATAAAGAGAATAAAGAGCAGCAACCCGATTGATACATAGATATTAATTTCAGACAGAACCCGAATACCTTTATTGACACCCGCAGTGACGGAAATAATAGTAATAATGACTGCAACACCAATTAATGCAGTTTGAATCCAGATATTTTCCGGCAAGCCAAACAGGACATGCAGACCGTAATTTAGCTGAACCACACCAATACCGCAGGTTGTGGCAATACCGAAAATCGTACCGAGTACCGCAGCAGTATCCACCGTATGGCCGATCGGGCCATTAATTCTTTTTCCAAATATAGGATAAAGCGCAGAGCGAATTGTCAGTGGTAAATTATAGCGATAACTGAAATATCCCAACGCAACCCCAATCAGCGCGTACATGCTCCAGCCAGTCAGACCATAGTGAAACAGGGTCCAGACCATGGACTGACGCGCGGCTTCAAAGGTTTCAGCTTCACCGACTGGTGGACTCATATAGTGCGACAGGGGTTCAGCGACCGAGAAGAACATCAAGTCAATCCCGATCCCGGCTGAGAACAGCATGGCCGACCAGCTCAGCAGGCTGAATTCGGGTTTAGAATGTTTGGGACCAAGCTTGATTTCGCCATAACGTGAGCAGGCGATAAAGACAATAAAAACCAGATACAGCGTTGCCGCCAGCAGGTAATACCAGCTAAAGGTACTACTGACCCAGTTTAAAATATTAATAATGACTAGATTGGCTTGTTCATTAAATAAAATCGTGATGATAGAAAACAGCAGAATAAGCGTCGCCGAACAATAAAAGACTACCTTATTCAGACTATCTTGCACCTCTTCGTTTTTCTTTTGCATAAATCTCTGACCATCGTTTTTGTTGCCGGATGATCTACAGTGCAGTGTGATTTAAAAGCAAAAACTGGCCCTAAAGCTTCCTTGTTTTCGTGAATTACAAACTTTTGCAAATCCAAAACAAACTGCGCTGTACATCAAGGGTGAGCTGGCACTATAATTTTTATTAATTGAACGTTCAATTAAAAAAGAGTTTATGAATTGTTACATTATTCAGCTATTTGCTTTAGCAGAGTGATTTTTTATTGTTACATCCGTTATTCAGGTTAGTCCTATGCCAAAAGTTGGTATGCAACCGATCCGTCGTCAGCAACTGATCGATGCCACCTTAGCTGCAGTGAATGAGCTAGGTTTTGCAGAAGCTTCAATTAGTCAGATTGCTCAGAGGGCAGGTGTCTCAACCGGCATCATAAGTCATTATTTTCAAGGTAAAAATGGGTTAATTGAAGCCACAATGCGTTACTTATTGCAGCAATTGGGTAAATCTGTTGCTGAAATCAAGTCACAGGTGAATGACGCCCCTGAACAACGCTTACTGGCGATTGTGCGTGGCAATTTTACTGCTCCACAAACGGATAAAGCGGCCATGAAGGTGTGGTTGGCTTTTTGGGCCAGCAGTCTGCACCAGCCTGATTTACATCGTTTACAGCAAATAAACCATTACCGCTTACATTCCAATCTTAAATATGAATTCATGAAAAAGCTGAGTAAGGATCAAGCTGAGAAGGCAGCACAAGGTCTGGCTGCACTCATTGATGGATTCTGGCTAAGAGGTGCTTTAGTAAGTGGCGAAATTGATCCAGAACTGCCGATTGAACTGTGTAGTGAATATATCCGGCAACAACTCAAATAAACAATCTGCGAGGGAATTCCATTGACAACATTCAAACTGCAACGTCCTTATATCCATGGACAATATGTCGATGCAACGTCCAATAGCACGTTTCAAACTATTAACCCTGCAACAGGCGAAGTCCTGGCTGAAGTGCAGGTCTGTTCAAAAAATGATATCGATCGTGCGGTTGAATCTGCACAACAAGGGCAAAAAGTCTGGGCAGAAATGACCGCGATTCAACGTTCGCGCATCTTGAATAAGGCAGTCGCCATTTTAAGAGAACGTAATGATGAGCTGGCAAAATTAGAAAGCCTGGACAGCGGTAAAGCCTTTAGTGAAACATCGACTGTTGATATTACGACAGGTGCAGATGTACTCGAATATTATGCGGGGATTCTACCGGTTCTTGAAGGCCAGCAAATCCCGCTGAGAAGCAGTTCCTTTGTCTATACCCGCCGTGAACCTTTGGGTGTCGTCGCTGGAATTGGCGCATGGAATTATCCAATTCAGATCGCTTTATGGAAATCTGCACCGGCACTCGCTGCAGGCAATGCCATGATTTTCAAAGCCAGTGAAGTCACACCTTTAACTGCGTTGAAACTGGCAGAAATTTATACTGAAGCCGGTGTACCGCATGGTGTATTTAATGTGGTGACTGGTAGTGGTGAAATTGGGGGTTATCTGACTTCGCATCCCGATATTGCCAAAGTGTCATTCACTGGTGGCGTTTCTACCGGCAAAAAAGTTATGGCGCAAGCTGCCAATTCTAGTTTGAAAGAAGTCACTATGGAGCTGGGCGGTAAGTCTCCGCTGATTATCTGTGAAGATGCCGATCTGGATCTAGCGGCTGATATTGCCATGATGGCCAACTTCTATAGCTCTGGTCAGGTCTGTACCAACGGTACTCGTGTTTTTGTACCTTTGGCATTGAAAGCAGCATTTGAAGAAAAGATTTTGCAGCGTGTTGAACATATCCGTATGGGTGATCCTCTCGATCCTGAAACCAATTTCGGCCCAGTGTCCAGCTTTGAGCATATGGAAAAAGTGCTGGGCTATATCGAAAAAGGCAAGATAGAAGGGGCGCGCTTATTGTGTGGCGGCGGCCGTGCCGAAGATGAACAGTTTGCCCAAGGGGCTTATGTCCTGCCAACCGTATTTACCGACTGCCGCGATGACATGACCATTGTGCGTGAAGAAATCTTCGGTCCTGTCATGAGTATCCTGAGTTATGACACCGAGCAAGAAGCCATTCGTCGTGCCAATGACACCGATTATGGTCTGGCCGCAGGTGTCGTCACACCAGACTTGGCCCGTGCACACCGAATTATTCATCAGGTAGAAGCAGGTATCTGCTGGATTAATACCTGGGGTGAATCACCTGCAGAAATGCCGGTCGGTGGCTATAAGCATTCCGGTGTCGGACGTGAAAATGGTCTAGTCACTTTGCAGCACTACACCCAGACCAAATCGGTTCAGGTCGAACTCAGTCCTTTCCAGTCTGTATTTAGCGCATAAGGGGGATTTGATGAATTACGACTATATTATTATCGGTGCGGGCTCTGCGGGTAATGTTCTGGCAGCGCGTTTAACTGAAGATCCAGATACTAAGGTGCTATTACTTGAGGCAGGTGGCCCGGACTATCGTCTGGATTTTAGAACCCAGATGCCGGCTGCTTTAGCTTATCCTTTACAAGGACGCCGTTATAACTGGGCCTATCTGACCGATCCAGAACCCCACATGAACAATCGCCGTATGGAATGCGGCCGTGGTAAAGGTCTGGGCGGATCTTCACTGATTAATGGCATGTGCTATATCCGTGGTAATGCTATGGATCTGGAACAGTGGGCTAGCTTTAAAGGTCTGGAACACTGGAACTATGCGCAGTGTCTACCCTATTATAAAAAAGCTGAAACCCGCGATATTGGCGGCAATGACTATCATGGCGATTCAGGTCCGGTTTCAGTTGCAACGCCTAAGAATGGTAATAATGAGCTGTTTCATGCCATGGTCGAAGCTGGGGTTCAAGCCGGTTATCCACGTACCGATGACTTGAATGGCTACCAACAGGAAGGCTTCGGGCCAATGGATCGTACTGTGACACCACAAGGTCGTCGCTCCAGTACGGCACGTGGTTATCTGGATATGGCCAAAGGCCGGGATAATCTCACCATTATTACCCATGCCATGACCAACCGAATTCTGTTTAACCGTAATCAGGCGATTGGCGTAGAATATTTTGAAGGTCAAAATACCTTACAGCCGATTCAGGTCTTTGCAGATCGTGAAGTTCTACTATGTGCAGGTGCAATTGCATCTCCACAAATCCTGCAACGCTCTGGTGTAGGTCCGGCTGAATTATTAAAAAGTCTGGATATTCCCGTGGTTCAGGATCTGCCGGGTGTGGGTGAAAACCTGCAAGACCATCTGGAAATGTACTTACAATATAAGTGCAAAAAACCGGTCAGCTTATATCCGGCATTGAAATGGTATAACCAGCCCATGATTGGCGCAGAATGGTTATTCCTAGGCAAAGGCATTGGTGCCAGCAACCAGTTTGAAGCCGGGGGCTTTATCCGTTCTTCGGATGAGTTCGAATGGCCAAACATCCAGTATCACTTCCTGCCAGTGGCGATTAACTATAATGGGACCAATGCTATTCATGAACACGGCTTCCAGGCTCATGTCGGTTCCATGCGTTCACCATCTCGTGGTCGGGTTCGCCTGAAATCCAAAGATCTGTTTGAACATCCAAGCATTCTGTTCAACTATATGAGCACTGAACAGGACTGGCGCGAATTCCGTGATGCTATCCGTATTACCCGTGAAATTATGCATCAGCCCGCCCTGGATCCATATCGTGGTGAAGAGATCAGCCCGGGCAAAAATCTGCAAACTGATGCAGAAATTGATGAATTTGTTCGTAATCATGCAGAAACAGCGTATCATCCGTCCTGTAGCTGTAAAATGGGTGAGGATGATATGGCAGTTGTCGATGGTTATGGGCGTGTGCATGAGATGCAAGGCCTGCGTGTCATCGATGCTTCAATTATGCCGCTCATTATTACAGGTAACCTCAATGCAACCACGATCATGATGGCTGAAAAGCTTGCAGATCATATCCGTGGCAAGCAGGCATTACCTGCTTCTACAGCGCCTTTCTACCGGGCCCCACGCGCTTAAGTCATGGCTATATTCCTGTTGCTTGTTGCATCAAGGAATATAGCGGAATTTATTTTTACCCAAAGCTGGATAGGGCTGTAATTGGTTTCAGTGTTATCCATTCTTTGCTTAATATAATTTATATTTTATGAGAATTTTCAAACAAACAGTCCTTTTCGGCTGTGCTGCTGTTTCTAGTGTTTATTGTTTTACAGATGATGCGGAAGCAAAAAAAATTGAAACCAGTGGAAACATCAGTGTAGTTTCTAAATACATCTCTCGTGGTCTGACCAATGCACCAGAAAATGATGACGTTGCTTTACAGGCAGCGCTGAATCTGGCTTATGGTAATTTTTATGTCGGTTACTGGGGCTCAACCTTAGGTTATTCCTATCCGGAACTGGAAGGCAAGAAGTCACATCGTCGCGATAAAGTCGAACATGATTTTATCGTGGGCTATAACTATAGCAGTGAAAACTACGACTGGAATTTCTGGGATGCAACCTATTATTATCCGGGTGGCAGCCATACGACTTCAAATGAATTAGGTCTGAATGTAAGTCGTGCACTAAACGACAAGACCAGTGTTACAGCGGGTGTATCGACCTATTTATATGATGTGGCCTATGCCAATCAGGGTGATACTTTTTATACCTTGGATTTAACCCATCAGATTAATGATAAGCTGGGTGCGCATGTCGGTGCAGCGGGTGGTTATTTTAATGATGAAGGCAAATATGAAGGTAATGAGCTGGGCAACACTACCAAACAGCATGCTTTCCGTTATGCAACTGCTGGATTGAGTTATGAAGTTGCGCCAAAGTTGACCTTGTCTGGTGATTATATCTTCGGTGGTTACGACCGTTTTGGTGATAAACAGCGCGATCTCGCTGTGTTTGGTATTGGCTATGATTTTTAATTTGGATCTTGATCTGATTTAAAAAACGCATTTCGCAGTCCATAAAATCCAGTCGGGAACAGCAAGTATCAATAAAAACAGCCTGTTCCCGGCTTAAAGCCAGATTTCCTGAATATTTAATTAACAGATATTTTGATAAATCTGCAGGAAATTCGAGCAAACATTATCAATTTCATAAAATGATTCTATAATAGCGCCCATTCTTACTCGAGCTTATCCTGAAACTAACTGGTTGAAGGTTTAACCCGGGTTATTTTTATTTTTGAGTCAAATTCTCCTCCGTGATTCGGCTTGTATATTCAGATTTAGCATCTTATCTGTCCGTGGTGGCACATAAGAATATTTAGGTATCCACATGGAAATTAAGGTCAATTATCTCGATAATCTTCGTCAGGAAGCCAAGTTCGATGACTTCACGGTAATCGCCGATCAGCCGATCCGCTATAAAGGTGATGGTTCGGCACCCGGCCCATTTGATTATTTTCTGGCATCTTCTGCGTTGTGTGCAGCTTATTTTGTTAAAGTTTATTGTGCAGCGCGTGACATTCCAACCGACAATATCCGTCTGTCCCAAAACAATATCGTCGATCCTGAAAACCGCTACAAACAGATTTTTAAAATTCAGGTCGAGCTACCGGCTGATATCTCTGAAAAAGACCGTCAGGGGATTTTGCGTTCGATCGACCGTTGTACCGTCAAAAAAGTCATTCAAACCGGTCCTGAATTTGTCATAGAAGAAGTTGAAAGCATTGATGCCGATGCGCAGGCTTTGTTGATGCCAAATCTGGCTTCAGACAGCCTAACCTGTATTCCGGGTAAAGACTTACCACTCGAAGAAACTATTGCCAATATGTCTGCGATTCTGGCAGGCCTCGGCATGAAAATTGAAATTGCGTCTTGGCGTAACATTGTACCGAATGTCTGGTCACTGCATATTCGTGATGCTCAGTCACCGATGTGCTTTACCAATGGTAAAGGTTCAACCAAGGAAAGTGCGCTGGCATCTGCACTGGGTGAATTCATCGAGCGTCTGAACTGTAACTTCTTCTATAACGACCAGTTCTGGGGTGAAGATATTGCCAATGCAGAATTTGTGCATTATCCGGATGAAAAATGGTTCCAACCAGGTCCAAATGGTGAATTGCCAGAAGAAGTTTTAGATGAACATACCCGTGAAATTTATGATCCTGAAGATGAGTTACTAGGTACTCATCTGTATGACACCAACTCGGGCAATAAAGCACGCGGTATCTGTTCATTGCCATTTGTACGTCAGTCTGATGGTGAAACTGTATATTTCCCATCGAATCTGATTGAAAATCTGTACCTCAGTAATGGTATGAGTGCGGGCAATACTTTGGCTGAAGCTCAAGTACAATGCCTGTCTGAAATTTTTGAACGTGCGGTTAAACGCGAAATTCTGGAAGGTGAGCTGGCACTTCCAGATGTCCCTGAACACGTATTGGCAAAATATCCAAAGATTGTTGAAGGCATTAAAGGCTTAGAAGAGCAAGGCTTTCCAGTACTGGTCAAAGATGCTTCTTTAGGCGGTCAGTTCCCGGTGATGTGCGTGACCTTGATGAACCCGCGTACGGGTGGTGTATTTGCTTCATTTGGTGCCCATCCTAACCTTGAAGTCGCTTTAGAGCGTAGTCTGACTGAGCTGTTACAAGGCCGTAGTTTTGAAGGCCTGAATGATCTGCCAAAACCAACCTTCAGTTCAAATGCAGTCACTGAGCCAAATAACTTCGTTGAGCACTTTATTGACTCAAGTGGTGTCGTATCTTGGCGTTTCTTCAGCGCAAAATCTGACTATGATTTTGTCGAGTGGGATTTCACCAATAATGGTCAAAACTCAAATGCCGATGAAGCGCAGGAATTGTTTACCATTCTGGAAGAGATGGGCCACGAGGTTTATATGGCGGTCTATCAGCATTTAGGTGCAACTGCTTGTCGTATTCTGGTGCCGGGTTATTCTGAAATTTATCTGGTGGAAGATCTAGTTTGGGATAACACTAATAAGGCGCTTTTATATCGTGAAGATATCCTGAACCTGCATCGTCTGGATGATGAACAGCTGGGAGCTCTGGTTGAACGTCTGGAAGAAGCAGATGAAGATGATTACACCGAAATCCGTACCTTGATCGGGATTGAATTTGACGAAAATACCGAATGGGGTCAGCTGACCATTCTAGAACTGAAACTCCTGATCTATCTGGCTCTACAACAATTTGAAGAAGCTAAAGATTTGGTCGAACAGTTCCTGCAATACAATACCAACACGGTTGAACGTGGCCTGTTCTATCAATGCATGAATGTAGTGCTTGAAGTCATTCTGGATGATGAAATGGAATTGGAAGACTATGAACACAACTTCCGCCGTATGTTTGGCGATGCCCGTATGGATGCAGTCCTCGGTTCAGTAGAAGGTACAGTACGTTTCTACGGTTTAGCTGAAACCAATATGCAGCTTGAAGGTCTGGATCGTCATCTGCGTTTAATTGATAGCTATAAGAAACTGCATACAGCGCGAGCCAAGTTTGCTGGTCTTTAAATCTTTAAAAAATAGCCCATCTTAGAATGGGCTATTTTTCTATTGCTCTAAAATTTTAGAAGTAATTTAAAAAAGAAAAAATAAAGGGCGATCATTGCCGCCCATTTAAATCTTAAATAACAGCTTAAATATTATTTAAAGTCAGGGAAATGTTATTAACCATATGAATCAGACGAGGACCGATTTCATTTTCCAGTTTTTCCTGATTGAGCAGGTAAGTTGGCGCGCCGCAGTTAAAGGTCAAAATACCATGTTTAGGGTGAATTAAAGGTACTGCGACAGAGTTCACATCTTTGGCCCAATCACCGAGAGATAAGCAATAGCCATAATCCTGATAATCACGAATAGCACGTTCTAAATTACGCTTAATGGTTGGCCATTGATCTTCATTTCTTTTCTTGATCGCATCAAACAGATATTCACGTTCTTTAACTTCCATCGCAGCCAGACAGGCACGGCCCATCGCACTACTATGAATAGGCAGGGTAGAGCCAACTGGACGACGCATGGTCAAAGTAGACTCTGTGTGAACGACTTCCAAATAAATCATGCTCAGACGATCACGTGTTGCCATGGCGACAGGCGCTTGCGCATAACGTGACATTTCTTCCATAAATGGATAAGCCTGTGTACGTGCCGAAATATTGCTGAGCGCCGCATAACCCAGAGCCAATACACCAACGTCCAACAGGTATTTGGTCGTATTCGGTAACTGTTTTAGATAACCTAAAGAAACCAACGTGCTGGTGATCCGGGCAACAGTCGGTTTTGGCAGATTAGTGAGTTGTGCAATTTCCTGGTTGCCCAGTAATTGATTCGTTGCGGAAAAACATCTGAGGATTTCTAAACCACGTGCAATAGACGCGATAAATTGTGGGTTATTTTCTCTATGAATATGTGAAATCGGATCTAAACGGATCTCATCAAAATTAGGTATTTCGCCAGTTTTATTTTTTGTCATGGTCAGAGCAATTAAAGGTAAATTAATAAATATGATAGCAATTAAATTTCACGATACAAAATAAAACACTTCTATTAATGATAAAAATAAATAAAAAAGTGCTCATTTTATCTGTATTTAAGTCAATTAGCGCTATTCAGCTAAAAACCATGCAGAATTTACAGGTTTTTGAGACCTGTAATGATCTTTAAGTATCTTTAGAAAATTTAAAGTTCGCCAGATAAAATTTCAGGAAAATGGAGCCAATCAAAACGAGAATCATCAGCACGATTTAATTGAAACATTCTTATCTAGCTGCGCTTTTATAGAATCAATTATGATCTGATTCAGATCATCTAACTCTTTTCTAAATCTACTAACAATCTAAAAAATTTCGCATTGTGAAATAAAATTCTAACTATAATTTTTAATTAAAGCTAGAAAAATTTGCTTTTTTGCTTAAAAAATAAAATTTTTAATAATTTTTCTTGCTCAAAATGAATTTTTATGATTATTTATTTCGTATTACGAAACTAAAATTAAAGGGTAAAGGAATTTACCCAGATGAACTAAATAACATGGAGATCCCTATGATTCGCGATCCGGAAATGCTTGAGCAACTTCTTTCGACTATTCGTAACTTTGTCAAAAATGAACTAGTCCCTTTAGAACATGAAGTTGAAGAAAGCAACGCGATTCCTGAGCGTATTGTCGAGCAGATGAAAGAATTGGGTCTGTTTGGCCTAACTATTCCAGAGGAATACGGCGGTTTAGGTATCACCATGGAAGAGGAAATTCTGGTCGCAATGGAATTAGGCCGTACATCGGCTGCATTCCGTTCTTTGATCGGGACCAATAACGGGATCGGTTCAAGCGGGATCGTGATTGACGGTACAGAAGAGCAAAAACAGAAATACCTGCCACGTTATGCGACTGGTGAAATCATTGGTTCATTCTGTTTAACTGAGCCAGATTCAGGTTCAGATGCAGCATCTTTAAAAACCAGCGCGGTTAAAGATGGCGATTACTATATTTTAAACGGTACCAAACGTTTTATTACCAATGCACCGCGTGCAACAACATTTACGGTGATGGCGCGTACCAATCCTGATATCAAAGGTGCAAGCGGCATTTCTGCATTCCTGGTAGAAGCGAATACACCGGGCCTAAGTCTGGGCAAAATTGATAAAAAAATGGGTCAACACGGTTCATACACTTGTGACGTGATTTTTGACAACTGTAAAGTTCATAAAGATCAGTTGATCGGTGGTGTTGAAGGCATTGGCTTTAAAACTGCAATGCGTGTCCTGGATAAAGGCCGTCTGCACATTGCTGGCTATAGCGTAGGTATGGCAGAGCGTATGCTGGAAGATGCTTTAAATTATGCAGTGGAACGTAAGCAGTTCGGTCAACCGATTGCGAATTTCCAGCTCATCCAAGGCATGCTGGCAGACTCTAAAGCTGAGATTTATGCGGCGAAATGTATGGTTCTAGATGCTGCTCGTCTGCGTGACGAAGGCAAGAATGTAACCACTGAATCTTCATGCGCGAAAATGTTTGCCACTGAAATGTGTGGCCGTGTAGCGGATCGCTGTCTGCAAATTCATGGTGGCGCGGGCTATATCAGTGAATATTCAATTGAACGTTTCTATCGTGATGTGCGTTTGTTCCGTCTGTATGAAGGTACTACTCAAATCCAGCAAATCATCATTGCACGTGAAATGATTAAACAAGCAACCGCTTAAGCAGCAAATTTTAGAATATTGGAAATATTAAAATGAGCACAAGAATTAGATTTGACTGGCAAGATCCATTCTTACTGGAACAGCAACTGACTGAAGAAGAGCGCATGATCCGTGACAGCGCACATGCGTACTGTCAAGACAAGCTGATGCCACGCGTACTAGAACAGTTCCGTCATGAAAAAACTGACCCAACGATTTTTCGTGAAATGGGTGAGCTGGGTCTGCTGGGCCCAACCATTCCTGAGCAATACGGTGGCGCAGGTCTAAACTATGTCAGCTATGGTCTGATTGCACGTGAAGTAGAACGTGTGGATTCGGGTTATCGTTCAATGGCCAGCGTACAAAGCTCGCTAGTGATGGTGCCAATCAATGAATTTGGTTCTGAAGAGCAGAAACAGAAATATTTGCCAAAGCTGGCGACTGGTGAATTTATCGGCTGTTTCGGCCTGACTGAACCAGATCATGGTTCTGATCCGGGCAGCATGATTACCCGTGCGAAAAAGGTGGATGGTGGTTACCGTCTGACGGGCGCGAAAATGTGGATTACCAACAGTCCGATTGCTGATGTCTTTGTGGTTTGGGCAAAAGAAGTGTCTCCTGAAGGCAATGTCGGTGATATTCGTGGCTTTATTCTAGAAAAAGGCTGGGAAGGGCTTTCTGCACCAGCGATTCACGGTAAGGTTGGCCTACGTGCTTCGATCACCGGCGAAATCGTGATGGATAATGTATTTGTACCAGAAGAAAATGCGTTCCCGGAAATTCGTGGTCTAAAAGGTCCATTTACCTGTCTGAACAGTGCGCGTTATGGCATTGCCTGGGGTGCGATGGGTGCAGCTGAATTCTGCTGGCATACAGCGCATCAATACACCATGGACCGTAAACAGTTCGGTCGTCCATTGGCTGCGAATCAGCTGATCCAGAAAAAACTGGCGGATATGCAAACTGAAATTGCGTTGGGTCTGCAAGTGGCTTTACGTTTTGGCCGTATGAAAGACGAAGGCATTGCTTCAGTAGAAGGTACTTCACTGATCAAGCGTAATAACTGTGGTAAAGCCTTAGATATTGCCCGTTTAGCGCGAGACATGATGGGCGGTAACGGCATTTCTGATGAATTCGGTGTGGCACGTCATCTGGTGAACCTGGAAGTGGTCAACACTTATGAAGGTACCCATGATGTACATGCCCTAATTCTAGGTCGTGCTCAAACAGGAATTGCTGCATTCTCCAACTAAATGCAGATCAACCTCTAGCCAGCATTGCTGGCTAGTTTGTTTTGGCTGACTTCTATTGAAGTCAGCCAATCCAGTTCTGGGATGGATTTTAAAAATCTAGTCAGATTCAGAATTAAAGATCAATTAAACATTCTATGTTTCATTTAATTAATTAGGTGAAACATAAACTTCTAAAGGGCACAGGAGTGCCAGCAAAGTGTAAAGGACATTATGAATACGCTTAATTCACAACAAAACCTTCTACCAGAAGAAAATATGCCTAAGAAAAAGGTCTGGATTCTGGCTTTTATCTTTTCATTTTTAGCATTATTGGTAGATGGTGCAGATCTTGCACTATTAGCCTACAGTCTAACCAGCCTCAAACAAGAATTTTCTTTAAGTAGTATTCAGGCAGGTGCACTCGGTAGCTGGACACTTGCTGGTATGGCCATTGGTGGCTTTTTTGGTGGCTGGGCTTGTGACCGCTTCGGACGAGTGCGGGTGATTGTTGTTGCGATCGCTTTATTCTCTTCATTAACCTTCTGGCTGGGCTTCACTCAAAGCTATGAAGAATTCAAATGGTTGCGATTCTTTTCAGCAATTGGCTTAGGTGCCCTCTATATTGCCTGTAATACTCTAATGGCAGAATATGTGCCAACAAAATATCGTTCTACAGTACTTGCTGCCTTAATGACAGGTTGGACACTTGGTTCAGTCGTTGCCACTGTACTTGCAGGATGGCTGCTTCCAGAGCTAGGCTGGCGTTACCTTTACTATATTGCCATTGTTCCGATTGTTCTTGCGATTGGCATGTTCTTCCTGGTACCAGAACCACAAGCCTGGTTAAAGGCACGTCAAGAAAGATTGGCAGCCAAAGCCAGCGGCGTAGTGCAGGAAAAACCGAAGAATACGTTTAAAATGATTTTTGCCGATGCTTTAAGCCGTCGCATGTTCATCCTCTGGTCGTTCAGCACCGCATTCTTACAGTTTGGTTATTACGGCGTAAGTAACTGGTTACCAGCTTATCTGGAATCAGACTTAGGTATCAAATTTAAAGAAATGACTACCTATATGATTGGGACCTTCCTGATCATGATGTGTACCAAAGTGATCGCGGGCATTATTGCGGATAAAATTGGTCGTCGTGCTGTATTTGCTTTCGGTACCATGGGCACCGCAATCTTTATTCCTATCATTGTCTTTGGTAACACACCGGACAATATCTTATGGCTAATGCTGTTTTTCGGATTCCTTTACGGTATTCCATATGGCATTAATGCGACTTATATGACTGAAAGTTTCTCTACTAAAGTCCGTGGTACAGCAACAGGTGGCGCTTATAACATTGGCCGTCTAGGCGCAGTATTGGCACCTTTAACTATCGGTTATTTTGCGCAAGGTGGCTCAATTGGTACAGGTCTACTCATCATGAGTGTGGCTTATTTTATTTGTGGCCTGATCCCGGCGATTTTCATTAAAAACCGTTTATTTGACCCACAAAAAGCTGACTAATTGATTAATCAAACATTTATAAAGACAGGAAGATGCTAGGAAGCAATTAAATGAATAAAATCACACAGGATATCGAAACCATACTGAAGCAGATTCCAGATGGTGCACATATTATGACCAGTGGCTTCGGTCTGGCAGGACAGCCAATCGAACTGATTGAAGCTTTGATTGATATTGGTCCTAAAGATCTGACTATTATTAATAATAATGCAGCTTCTGGTGACCGTGGTCTAACCAACCTGTTATTGTCAGGACTGGTGAAAAAAATGATCTGTTCATTTCCTCGTGCCAATAACTCCAAGGTGTTTGAAGAGCTGTATAAAGCTGGAAAGGTTGAACTAGAGTTGGTACCACAAGGCAACTTGGCTTGCCGTATCCAGGCAGCGGGTGCAGGTCTGGGCGCTATTTTTACGCCTACAGGTTACGGCACCAAGATTGCTGAAGGCAAAGAAACCCGCCATATCAATGGCAAGGACTATGTGCTGGAATATCCAATTCATGCAGACTATGCCTTGGTTTATGGCAATCAGGCTGATCAATGGGGCAATTTAACCTACCGTAAAGCAGCCCGAAACTTTGGCCCGTTAATGGCAAAAGCAGCCAGAACAACAATTGCCCAAGTGCATGAAATTGTAGAGCTAGGCGAGCTTGATCCAGAGATTATCGTAACGCCGGGTATTTTTGTGCAGCATGTGGTGAAGGTAGGAGATATCAAATAATGACAATTCAAAAACGTACACGCGAACAGATTGTAGAAAAAGTTGCACAGGATATTCCGACCGGTTCTTATGTGAATTTAGGCATTGGCTTACCAACACGCGTTGCCGGTTATTTAAAGCCTGAACAGGATATTATCCTGCATTCCGAAAATGGCGTTCTGGGTTTTACCGCTTTAACTGATCCTGATCAAGCTGATGATGATCTGATTAATGCCGGTAAAGAACTAGTCAGCATGCTGGATGGCGGCAGTTTTATGAACTCTGCAGATTCCTTCGATATTATGCGTGGCGGCCATTTAGATTTCTGTATTATGGGCGCCTTTCAGGTTGCTGTGAACGGTGATCTCGCTAACTGGCATACCGGTGCACTGGATGCGGTTCCAGCGGTGGGTGGGGCGATGGATCTGGCGGTTGGTGCTCGTTGTGTCTATGTTTGCATGGAACATGTCACTAAAAATGGCGAACCACGGATTGTGGAAGAGCTGACTTATCCGATTACCGGTAAAAACTGCGTTGACCGCATTTATACCGATTTGTGTATTATTGAACTCAAAGATAATCAGGCTTGGGTGCTAGAAATGGTCGATGGCTTGAGTTTTGAGGAACTTCAGCAACAGACAGGTTGCAAGTTGCTCGATGGCCGTGCAGCTGCACAGTTAAAAGCATCCGTATAATAAGCTAAATCATTTAAATATGGTTAAAAATCGCAGCTTAGGCTGCGATTTTTTATACGCTGTATATTTATGCGCTTAGTTGCGTATTCTAAAAGCGGACATTTCTATTTTTAGCTTACAACTAAATTTTGCATAATCGCCATTATGTTAAATGGATATTAAATTGGTGGAAAAACCCAGTTTTTTTAAAAAAATCAAGAATAACGGAATGTATAAACTTATACTTTCTAAAAAGTATTTTTATAATTTCATTATGTATACTTTTTATTATTTTTAGTGAATAGGACACTATAAAAATGCTTAGAAATATTTCTATCGGGGCTATTGTTCTTTTTTCATTGTATGGTTGCAGTTCTTCTGCTCCTTTAAGAAATCAACCATATAAATCCATGTCTCCTTCAGAATTTCAGAGATACTTGGATGAAGATACACAGAACAAATCTCAAGCTAGCCTTCCTCAACCTCAAATAGAAAATGAAACTTGGGCTGATACTCAAAAGGCTAAGTGTAAAATATATGCATCTCCATTATTTAAAAAAAATGATCCTACTGTGAGGTTTTATTGGGATGGTGAGTGTAAAGATGGTTACGCAATAGGGTTAGGAAGAGAGTTTTCTATTGGTAAACAAACCTACGTTGAAGCTATTGGAGAATATAAAGGGGGGGAAAAGCGACCCCAATATTTTTATCAATTTGATAAAGTTAATAAAATGTTCCAAATAGGTGACTTGGAAAATTCACCTAAAAATAGACTACTCTTCCAAGGTATGTTAGATAATAACAATGTGTTTAAAAAAAGCATTATTTTTCATGACTACGATCATAAGGAAATGTATGAAAAAATGTCTTTCGATGATGCAGGCGCACAAGGAAGATTCTATGCAAGTGTAGGTGGATTGAATGTAACGGAACAAAGTTATACTTCCGATCCTTTGCTAAAACAGCAATTAGTAGTGCAAATGCAGAAGAAGAAACTATATACATTTGAATCATTTAATGATGGTAGAAAAAACTTTGTTGATTTAAGTTCGAATTCTCCAGTTTTAGTGAATCCTTCTCAGAATTTACAGGATTTTGTTACAAATAAAATTTTCTACCTCGATAACAAATTTAGTAATCCTAATGATTTCGATTTAAAAAAGACTTTGGATGCTGAAACAAAGGTTAATACTTATATCAATTTAACTTGTACTTCTTCTAACTACATTAAAGAGGTTGGAAAAGATAATTATTTTGCAATTTGTTCTCCTTATAAATCCTTAGGAGTCTTTAAAAATCAAATCGAGCAAGGAAAGGAATTTGTAAATCAGCAAAAGCAAAAACGATTAGCGGATGTACAACAATATATAGCTAACCAACAACTTCAAGCTCAACAGGCAGAGCAATTGAGATTAGCACAGCAACAAAAGGCTCAAGAGGGCTGGACTGCTTTATTTAATGCAATTACCGAGGTAAGTAATGGAGTTGCTAATAGCTATAATCAACAGGCAGAAATGTATAAAAATTTCAGTAATAACATGCCTGTCCAAAGTTTCCCAACACTCAATAGACAGAAGGCTACTTATAACTGCATCAATATTGGGGTGAATACGACTTGTAGAGAACAGTAATAGTTTATGTAGAGAACTGCTACGTTGCTACGTGGATGAAGGAGTTGTATTGCCTTATTAATTTAATGTTATACGCGTGAATTCTAGAAAAGAGAGACCTAATGGTCACTGCTGTCCCATAGTTTGCTTTAAATAAAAAAACCTGAGTCCTAACAGTTAAAATATGAGTGCAAACAAACACTTTAACGACCAGGATTCAGGTTTTGTCACATCAGAATACCGTATTTCATGA